>JBLHFB010000071.1:0-7938 GCA_047614865.1 Gammaproteobacteria bacterium
CGTCTACATTGCTATTAAATGCTGCGTCCCAGTCTTCTTGGTGGGCAACAGGGGTATAGGTTAGGTTGGCGCTGATGTCGAAACCAAGCAATCCGGTTGGTTCTGCAGGACGGAGATTCTTATAGTTGAACGCCGAACCCATGTCTTCGGAAATGCCGCGGAAAGTATCTTGAAGCAATGTAGCATTAAAGTCCAAGCCACCAGCAAAAGTGGCAGTGGAAGCAAGCGTAATCGCTGATGCAGTGACGATACGTTTAATCATAGTTTTTTTACCTTCTTGAGTGCATGAATATGGCGCCTTTCAACAGGTTAAGCGCTTCATATAGTTCGTAATCTTTTTCAGCTAGACTTAGCTCTTTCTCGGGCTTTTCAGCTGGCTTCTCGCCCTTAACGCTGCTGAAAGCTTGTTTCTCTTGATCTTGCTTTTCTTCGTCAGTTATCTTTTTATCTTTATTTTCCAATGAATTAGCTAGATCTTTTTCGCGTAGGCGACGGAACGAAGAGGTATCGAGCGTCTCGATCTTTGCGCGTGGGATTTCAATGTCAGGCTTAATGCCTTCTGCCTGAATCGAGCGACCCGACGGGGTGTAGTAGCGAGCAGTGGTGAGCTTGAAAGCGGTGTTTTCTGAGATCTGGTAGATCGACTGAACAGAGCCTTTGCCGAATGTTTGGCGGCCCATGATCAAGGCGCGTTTATGGTCTTGTAAAGCGCCGGCAACGATCTCTGAGGCAGATGCAGAGCCTTCGTTAACGAGTACAACAACCGGCGCGCCGTTTAGGCGGTCTGCCTTGCGATCAAAGTAGTCGCGGCGGGTTGATTCCTCGCGGCCTTGGATATAAACCACCAGCTTTTCTTCTAGGAACATTCCAGCAACATCAACCGATGCGGTTAATACGCCACCTGGATTGTTACGTAAGTCGAGAACCACGCCCTTCAGCTTGCCTTTGTTTTCGGTCTCTAAAGATTCTAGCGCTTCATAGAGGCCTTTGCCGGTTGTTGACTGGAATTGCGTTACGCGGAGGTAGCCGATTCCGTCTTCAAGCATGCGTTTTTTAACGCTTTGAATTTTGATGATTGCGCGGGTAATGGTTACGTCGAATGGCGCGGGTTCGCCATCGCGGACAACGGTCAGAATAATGTCTGTGTCCGGTTCGCCGCGCATCAGATCAACCGCATCTTTCAGCGTCATGCCTTTGACTGGCTTGCTATCAATGCGAATAACCAAGTCGCCTGCCCGCATGCCTGCAGCATCTGCAGGGGTGTCATCGAGCGGTGAAACGACTTTGACAAAGCCGTCTTGCATATTAACTTCTATACCCAAACCACCGAACTGACCCGTGGTGCTGACGTTCATGTCTTCGAAATCGTCTTCGTCTAAGTATGCAGAATGCGGATCAAGGCTTTGCAGCATCCCGCGGATAGCGCCTTCCCATGCTTCTTTGTCATCTACTGGCTCTACATAAGAACGCTTAACGCGGTCTAGCACCTGAGTAAGAGCAATTACTTCTTGGTACGCGATAGGCGCGTCCATTGGGTTTTGATCTTTCAGGGCGAGAACAGAGTGTCCAAAGCTTATCGATGCACCAATAGCGATGCCGAGGGAGATGAGGACCGCTGCGCGGCCGCGGTTGCCGTTGCTAGCGGTGTCTCTTGAAGGGGATGTGTTTGTCATTAGTAGGCTTTAATTAAGGTCTGCGCGCATCATAGCAGCGATTGTTGCCTACGGGGCTTTTTGGCCGCTACGCCATGTTTAAGGAGGCTTAGCGGTATAAGGCTTAGCGTGCCGCTAGCTGGCACCAAGTTCTCGGGTCGCGTTGTTCGCCTTTGTATCTGACCTCGAAGTAGAGGCCAGACTCACTCTGACCGCCTGAATCTCCAGCAGTTGCAATGACGGATCCTTCGTCGACCCAGTCCCCCACTTCGGCAAAAGATGTTTCACCTTGGCCATATAGGCTGAGATAGCCGTGGCCATGGTCAATTATGACCATTAAGCCATGACGTCCAAGCCAATCGGAGAACACTACTTGGCCGGGTGCAATGGCTTTAACGTCGGCGCCCCGCTTCGCTGCAAGTTGCAGCCCGCGCCAACGCATCTTGCCGTGCATCCGAGACTCGCCGTAGTTGTGTCTAACACGGCCCGCCACGGGCATATGCAGCGTGCCTTTGCGTTTAGTTAGCGACAGCGGTTTTTGGCGCTCTATCGGCGGTGGCGCTCGCTCGATCGCTTCGCGCAGTGAAGCGAGCAATTGTTGCAGCTGAGCTTCTTGAGCCTTGAGACCGCCAAGCTGTTGTTCGCGGCTGCTAATGGTGGCTTGTTGCTTGGCAAGAACGGCTTGGCGACTGGCGCGTTGGCGTTTAAGTTTTGCCGCGTTGTCATCTTGCTGTTGGCGCAGGCGACTAAGCCGCTTGGCGGCCAATTGGAGCTTAGTTTCCACCGCAGTGAGCTTGGTTACGCGATCGTTAACCGTTTCAAGCTGCTGAAGGCGGGCGCGGTTTACGTAGTCATGATAGTTAAGCACTCGGCCTAGCACGGCTGGGTCATCTTGCGACAGAACCAAGCTCAGCCGCTCGGAATGACCCGCGAGGTAGGCTGAACGCAGCTGCTTTGCTAGTGCTTTGCGTTCTTCATGAAGCGCCTTTTGGGACTCAATCCGCTGGCCTTTAAGCTCTTCCCAGCTAGCGTGCTGCTCGGCTTCTTGGCGAGCTAAGGCGCGATTTTCTTTGCCAAGCTTGGCAGATTGGCGCTCGATCGCGCGGAGCTCTCGCTGCAAGGTGTCGCCGCGGGCTTGATCGCGTTCGAGCTGCTTCTGAACCTTGGCAATTTCTTGCTGAACTGCTCCTCGCTGACGCTGGGTATCGGCTTCCTGTTGGTCATCTGCAAATGCGGACTGAAATCCGCCAAGCAGCACAATCAGGCCAATGAAGAAGCGAGAGCGCAAGGCCTTAGGCTACCGTTACCAAGCTGCTACCAGTCATTTCTTTTGGCAGATCAAGGCCCATAAGCGTGAGCATGGTTGGGGCGATGTCGCAGAGTGTGCCGCCGTCTTTGATCGATGCGGCTCTGCCGACATAAACCAATGGGACTAAGTTGGTGGTGTGCGCGGTATGTGGTTGATTGGCGCTATTGTCGCGCATCAGCTCAATGTTGCCGTGGTCTGCGGTTATTAGCATCTCGCCACCTGCCGCTTCAACGCTAGGCACCAAGCGGCTTAGACATTTGTCGATGGCTTCTACTGCTTTGACTGCCGCAGAGAACACGCCGGTGTGGCCGACCATATCGGGGTTGGCGTAATTGACCACAATCAGGTCGTACTTGCCGGACTCAATCGCGCCGATCAATT
The DNA here is from genome assembly GCA_047614865.1 of Gammaproteobacteria bacterium. Taxonomy (GTDB): domain Bacteria; phylum Pseudomonadota; class Gammaproteobacteria; order JAPPPA01; family JAPPPA01; genus JBLHFB01. The sequence continues at coordinate 3,343 of JBLHFB010000071.1, forward strand.
TGTCGGTAACTTCTGGTGCGCTCATTTCTGGCTGCAAATCGTAGGTGGCAACGTTTGGTGAGGGCACCAAAATACGTGTTTCGCCGTCGAATTCATTCTCTCTGCCGCCACTGAAGAAGAATGTCACGTGGGCATATTTCTCAGTTTCTGCGATCCGCAGCTGGGTCTTACCCTGCTTCTCAAGGTATTCGCCCAGCACATTACTAAGGGCTTCTGGAGCATATGCCGAGGGCGCGTCAAACTCTGCGTGGTACTCGGTAAGGCAAACAAACGCCGACAGTTTGGCTTTGGATTGGCGGTCGAACTCTGCAAAATCGGCTTCGATAAAGGGACGGGTAATCTCACGGGCACGGTCGGCACGGAAATTCATAAAAATCATCGAGTCGCCATCATTAACGCGGGCAGGTTCTTGGCCTTCTGCCTGAATCACACTAGTTTTTACAAACTCGTCGCCTTCATCACGAGCGTAAGACGCCGCCAATGCTTCGCTAGCACTGGCGTATTGATAGTCGCCCTCGGCTTGAGTGATTAAGTTGTAGGCTGGCGATACGCGTTCCCAACGGTTGTCGCGGTCCATTGCGTAATAGCGGCCAACCAGGCTCGCTACTCGGCCTACACCTAGCTTTGCGAATACAGTATCCGCTTTAGCAAGTGATTCGGCAGCGCAGCGTGGCGCCACATCACGGCCATCAAGGAAGCCATGAAGGTAGATTTTTGTCGCGCCACGAGCGGCAGCCAGTTCTATTGCAGCATGAATATGGTCTTCATGAGAGTGCACGCCGCCGGGCGACAGTAGGCCCATGATGTGGACTGCGCCATCAGCGGCCACTGCGTCGTCGATTGCTTTGCAAAACGCAGGATTTTTTTGGAACTCACCGTCGGCGATTGCTTTGGTAACGCGGGTAAAGTTTTGATACACAACCCGGCCAGAGCCAAGGCTCATATGGCCTACTTCTGAATTGCCCATTTGCCCTTCAGGAAGGCCAACTGCCATACCCGAGGTGTCAATTAATGTCCGAGGGTGCTGCTCGCAAAGTTGATCCCAAAACGGGGTATTGGCATGAAGAATGGCGTTGTCTTGGCTATCTTCGCGATAGCCCCAGCCGTCTAAAATAGTAAGCACAATCGGTTTTGGGCAGCTTGTCACAGACATTTTCTCAGTGGTTAATGTGAAAGGCAGCTATTTTAGCCCTTTTGAGGCCGGTATAATGCGCCGCTTTCTTGTAGGGATAAAAGACCATGGACTTTGCTCAAATCTCAGAATTTGCAGTTAGTCACATCATTCTTGTGGCGGTAACTGTGGTTATTGCTAGCTTGTTGATTGGCAACGAATTAACGCTTCAAGCACGTGGTGCATCAAGCATCTCGTCGCTTTCACTTGTGCAGTTACTGAACAAGGATGGCGCCCAAGTGCTGGACATACGTGAGTCTGGCAAGTTTAAGGCCGGCCACATTATCGGCGCAGTTAACGCCAGCTTAGACGCATTGACCAAGAACCCGTCGCTAGCCAAGTTAAAAAATGGCAAGCCAGTTGTGGTTGCAGACGAACTTGGAACCACTGCAGGCCGAGCGGCAACCTTGCTTAAAGGCCAGGGCTTTGATCAGGTGTTTCAGCTAAAAGGCGGAATGACATCTTGGCAGGGCGACGGCCTACCGGTGGAAAAATAATGTCAGCTTTAGACCCCCAAAAAGTCACCGTATATGCCGCCGATTGGTGCCCGTTTTGCCGACGCGCTAAAATGCTACTCGACAGCAAAGGCGTCGACTACGTTTCGTACGACACCGATGCTGAGCCTCAGCGTAAACAAGAAATGCAGGCGCTTGGCAGTGCCCATACAGTGCCGCAAATTTTCATTGGCGAGCAGCTTGTGGGTGGCTATACCGAGCTTGCCGGGCTAGAAATGCGTGAGCAGCTAGACGGCATGCTGGCCGCAATTAAATAGTAAGAGCTAAAAATGACAGAAAATACTGACAAGCAATTTAATCTGGGCCGCATCTATGTAAAAGATGCGTCTTTAGAGGTGCCCGGCGCGCCAGCTATTTTCAACGGCAAGTGGAAACCACAGATAGATGTGCAGCTAAACACCAACGTGCAGACTATCAACGAAGGGACCCACGAGGTTTCTTTAAAAATCACCATTACTGCCAGCCAAGAAGAGGCAGTCGGCTACATTGTTGAAGTTGAACAAGCGGCGATATTCACCACTCAAGGCCTTGCTGGCGAAGAGCTTCAAGCGGCACTGGCCATTCACGGGCCGAATAACCTTCTTCCGTTTGCCCGGGCAACCATTGCCGACCTAATTAGTCGCGCGAGCTTTCCTCCATTTATGCTGCAACCAGTTAATTTTGAAGCGTTATTTAGAGACCACGTGGCTAAGCTTCGCACAGCCGAAAGCGAATCAAAGAAAGAAGAAGTAACCAAGCACTAGAAATATAGTGTTCTGGCGGCGCTTGTTTAGTGTCGCGTTGCTGGTTACTCTGCAGCCAAGTTAAATAAATTGGTTTGGTAATGACAGCAAACACCATAGTAAGCACCCCAATTGCCGTGGTTGGCGCCGGTTCTTGGGGCACAGCCTTGGCGATCCAGCTGGCACGTTGCGGCAACCCCACCAAGTTATGGGGGCGCGATCCAGCTGCTATTGCACAAATGGCCAGCCAGCGAGTGAATAGCCGTTACTTACCTGATGCAAAATTCCCCGAGAAGTTAATTCCGGTAGCGGATTTTGCCGAATGCGTAAGCGGCTGCGACGATATTTTAGTTGCCGTTCCTAGCCATGCTTTCCGCGAAACCTTAGAGCAGCTTAAGCCGCTGACAGGTCCAACGACCCGTATTGTTTGGGCTACAAAAGGGCTAGAGCGCCACACCGGTGAGTTTCTTTCGGTTCTTTGTGAAGAAGTGCTCGGCGCAAGGCCAATGGCAATTATCTCTGGTCCTACCTTCGCCAAAGAAGTGGCTGCTGGCCTGCCAGCCGCAGTAGCGGTTGCGTCCCCTGATCCCAAATTTGCTAGTGACCTAGTTGCCCGCCTGCATGGCCACGGCTTCCGTGCTTATACCAATAGCGACATTATTGGCGTGCAGATCGGTGGCGCAGTAAAGAACGTGTTGGCAGTGGCTGCCGGAATCGCTGACGGTTTGGAGCTGGGAGCGAACACCCGTGCGGGAATGATCACGCGTGGCTTAAACGAAACCATGCGTTTGGGAAATGCTGTTGGCGCACGGCAAGAAACATTCATGGGCTTAGCTGGCTTGGGCGACTTGATACTTACCTGTACAGACAACCTCAGCCGTAACCGGCGCTTCGGGCTATGCCTAGCGCGTGGTTTGAGTAGTGAAGAAGCGCAGGCCGAAATTCAGCAGGTAGTGGAAGGCCTTTTCACCACCGACGAAGTCTGGCGCTTGGCGCAGAAGCACAACGTTGAAATGCCGATTGTTGAAGAAGTCTATGCGGTTCTATTTAAAGGCCGCTCGCCGATGGATGCGGTTCAAGCCCTTGTTAATCGCGCGCCGAAGGAAGAAATGGCCGGAACCTCAGGTTAGCGGCGCGTTATTGGTAGCCAAGCGCTGACATGACCACGCCGATCAGGATGATTAGGGCGAGTAGTGCCAGTAAGTTTTGCTGACCATGGGGCTTTTCGTCACGATCGCCGGCGACATCTGGCGGTGTCGGCGCGAGTTCTTGGCGTAATAAAGCCACATTGCGATTATTGGATTGCCAGACCACGTCAAACATATCCCCCACTACTGGAATCGCACCCAGTATCAGCTCAATCCCTACATTCAAGAGCATTTTGAATACGGTGGGGGGCGTAGCCCCCATCCGTAGCCCAGAGAAGACAATCCATAGCGAGAGGATCGCGCCAGCTACATCGCCAATTCCCGGCACTAGTCCGAGTATTGCATCCAGCCCAAAGCGAATTTTCGTCCCCGGAATACTGATTTGACTATCGAGTAAGCTCGCTAGTTTATCGAGCCTTTTTAAGGCATCGCTGGGCGCGATTCTTTTTACTGGGAACATGGCATGTCCTTAAAGGCCTTGATATCTGGCTTGGGGCGGCAGATTATGCCGGATTAAATTTTGTGGAACGATTATGCCGGACTCAATGAAATTAGGCGATTGGCTAACGCAGCAGCCCTTTGGTTTGACCATGTCGTCGGGCTTCTTTGGATTCTTTGCTCACGGCGGCGTGTTGCAAGCGTTGCTAGAGGCAGGCTGCCAGCCTGCTCGGGTGTCAGGTTCTAGCGCAGGCGCTTTGGTGACCGGACTTTGGGCTAGCGGCACTTCCATCGAACAGATTAAGGAGAGATTCTTCGGCGCCCAGCGCGCAGAGTTCTGGGATCCTGGTCTGGGTTTTGGCTTGCTGCGCGGGGCTAAGTTTCGTCAAATGCTCGATGACTTGTTGACAGTGAAAGATTTTGAGCATTGCCCCGTGCCCTCTGCTGTGTCGGTCTACGATATTTTGCGGCTAGAGACTGTCGCCATTGGAGAAGGCGATATGATCAATCCAATATATGCCTCGTGTTGTGTGCCACTCATGTTTCATCCGGCTCGAATTGCGGGGCGTAGCTACTGGGATGGTGGAATTTTGGATCGTCCC
>JBLHFB010000072.1:0-7926 GCA_047614865.1 Gammaproteobacteria bacterium
TTGGACCTGATGCTGCTGGTAGGCCTGCTGTTATTAGCCGCCTTTGGGCTCGCCATTCTAAGCAGCGCCGGTGAACTCGACACCAGTCTTATGGTGCGCCAGCTGGTTCGTTTGGGCTTAGCATTCGCCGTCCTATTTGTGGTGGCGCAAATCCCCATCGACATCCTCAAAGATTACGCGCCCCATCTGTACATAATTGGGGTGGTGCTGCTGATCTTGGTCCCGATAGTTGGCGTGTCGGGCGGCGGTGCCCAACGCTGGCTAGACCTTGGCGTGTTTAGATTCCAGCCATCTGAAATCATGAAGTTAATATTGCCGCTAACGGTAGCGTGGTTTATCAACGAAAAGACCCTGCCGCTCAATTTTCGCAACACCAGCATGGCCTTAGCCATCGTTCTAGTGCCGACGGTACTAATCCTTAAGCAGCCCGACCTTGGCACCTCGCTATTGGTTGCATCTTCAGGTTTATTCACCCTATTCATATCTGGCTTACGCTGGCGTTGGATGCTTGCGGGACTGGCCTTCTTTGCCGCTGCAGCACCGGTTCTTTGGTATTTCTTGGAGCCTTATCAACGCACACGCATTCTAACCTTACTAGACCCAGCCGCCGACCGATTTGGCGCGGGCTATCACATCATTCAATCGAAAATTGCTATCGGCTCCGGTGGCGTATTTGGCAAAGGTTGGTTGAATGGCACACAGTCGCACTTAGATTTCCTTCCAGAACGCCAAACAGATTTCATCTTTGCGGTTCATGCTGAAGAGCAGGGTTTAATGGGCGTTCTACCACTGCTGGCCTTGTACCTATTTATTATTTTCCGCGGTTTATACATAGCCACCACCGCCAGAACAAACTACGAACGGGCATTAAGCGGCGCACTCTCGCTTACTTTCTTCGTCTACGTCTTCGTTAACATCGGGATGGTTAGCGGGATTCTGCCTGTTGTAGGGATTCCGCTTCCATTAGTCAGCTACGGTGGCACATCAATGGTGACCCTTATGGCCGGGTTCGGTATTCTGATGTCTATCCACACACATAGAAAATTACTTGCCTCATGAATAAAGCTTTCAACAGCATTGCCAGCGGCGTATTTGCCCTCACATTTTTGGCCTCACTCGCCTGTGCTGCCGAAAAACCGATCGTAGGGACCGATGCGTATAAAGCCTTTGAAGCCAAGATGATCAAAGATCACGGCTTCAAGTTGGATGATTTGAAAGCGCTATTTTCAAAGGCCGAGTATAAGCAAAGTATTATCGACTCGATAAGCCGCCCGGCTGAGAGCACGATGACTTGGGCACGTTACCAAACGATTTTCCTTAAAGACCGCTGGATTAACATGGGCGCTGAGTTCTGGAAAGAAAACAAGGCGATTCTTGACCGAGCCGAAAAACAATATGGCGTTGACCCGGCAATTATTGTTGCAATAATTGGCGTCGAAACTCGCTATGGCGACATTACTGGCGGCTACCGCGTGATAGACGCCCTTTCCACCCTCAGTTTTCACTACCCCAAGCGCGCTAAGTTCTTTGTTGGCCAGCTAGAAGAGATTTTGCTGATTGCCCGACAAGAGAACGTCGATCCGCTGTCGTTAAACGGCTCCTACGCTGGGGCGATGGGCATGCCGCAGTTTATTCCGACCAGCTACACGCACTACGCGGTTGATTTTAACAACGATGGTGTGAGAGACCTATGGGACAGCAACGAAGACGTAATCGGAAGTGTCGCCAACTACTTTGCAGAACATAAATGGCAGGCAGGCGGCCCGGTTGCCTTCCCGGTCAAAGTTGAGGGCAGCGCTTGGCAAGATGTTCGTAGCAGACATGGAAAGGCGACGCATACAGGTCTTGAATTGGCAGCAATGGGCATATCGATTCCGATGGGAATTGGCTCAAACGCCAAGTTGGGCTTCCTAGAGTTTGAAGGAACCGAGAAGCTAGAGCATTGGATAACCGGCAACAATTTCTACGTGATTACTCGATATAACCACAGCAAGCTATACGCAATGGCCGTTCTGCAACTTGCTGAAAAGATACGCAATCAATATGTCAGCAAATAAAGTAGTGCTGCGGGCAATCGTAGCTGGCACTCTAATTGCATTAGCCGGCTGCGCTACCAACGACGGAGACGGCGCTGGCCACCGTCAGCTTAATCCAAACCGTATTGACGATGCCGTACCGAAAGAGGAGCCTCAGGTTCGAGCCGGCAATCCGCCGGTTTACGTCATTAATGGTAAACAATACCGAACACTAAAATCGCATCGCGACTTCAAACAAGCCGGCTATGCCTCTTGGTATGGCACCAAATTCCACGGCAGAAACACGTCGAATGGCGAGAAATACGATATGTACGCGATGACTGCCGCGCACAAAACCCTGCCGATACCCTGTTATGTGAGAGTGACCCGCCAAGACAACGGTAAATCGATAGTGGTTCGCGTCAACGACCGCGGCCCCTTTGTAGATGGCCGCATCATCGACTTATCCTATGCCGCAGCAACCAAGCTAGGGATCACCCTAACCGGCACCGCAAAGGTTCAGATCGAAGCAATTAATGTCGGTAAGTATCGCAACAAAGACCTTCGCCGAGCGGCACCCGTGGAGCATCAGATCTCGACTAGAGAATCGATATACCGCGCGCCCCCAACCAGTGCTTCAGCTGCGTCTTTTGAACCCGCCAGCGGGCAAGCATCGACTGCTGCACCTCCGCCTAATAAGCCAGCCAGCGCTCCATTGCATGCTCAACTCCCTCGTGGGCATTTTGTCCAAGTGGCAGCGTTTCGAAGTTTCGACAGTTCATTGATAACACTGAAACGCTATCGCGAATTGGGCCTGCAGCCGATGCTAGTGCAGTTAGAAGAAAAGAACCTCCCGTTTAAGCTATGGATTGGCCCTCAGGGGAACAAAGCCGAAAGCGTCGCTGTCCAAATCCAGCTCAGAAGCCAAGGTCTCGAATCGGGCTTTATCGTTCGAAACTAACGCACTTCGCACTGCACCATTCGCTACAATAGCAAACCCCACGCTCTCCAAAAAATTGACTAAATCATGACAACACTGCGCTTACCACGCTCGTTACTTGCCTCTCTCTTTGTAATCATCGCCACTGCTGCGAGCATGCCCGCAAAGGCGATAAGCATCGTTCCTACCCCGCCCCAGCTAGATGCTAACTCCTACATCCTGTTTGACTACGCTAGCGGCCAGTTACTAGCAGAACGTGATTCGAGTAAAGCAGTAGAGCCGGCGAGCATTACTAAGCTTATGACCGTGTACGTTGCGTTTAAAGAGCTTAGTTCTGGGAATCTGACGCTTACTGACAAGGTTTTGATTAGTAGAAACGCCCGTCATATAGAAGGCTCTCGGATGTTCGTAGAGCTGGGCTCACAAGTTAGCGTTCGTGACTTATTGATGGGCATCATCGTTCAATCTGGAAACGATGCCAGCATAGCGCTTGCGGAGCACATTGCGGGTAGCGAAGGGACTTTTGCCCAGCTGATGAATCAATACGCCGAAAGCCTTGGCATGCGTAATACAAACTTCAACAACGCCACCGGTTTGCCGTCAGACGGACATCTAACCACTGCGCGGGACATTGCGCTACTTAGCTCGGCCTTGATCAGAGAGTTCCCTGAGTACTATGGCTGGTACTCAACACGGGAATACACCTACAACGGCATTACTCAACAAAATCGCAACACCTTACTTTTTCGTGACCGTAGCGTCGACGGCTTGAAAACCGGCCACACTGACGCAGCGGGCTACTGTCTTGCAGCGTCTGCTATCCGTGACAATATGCGCCTAGTCTCGGTAGTGCTCGGCACTCCGTCATCCAATGCACGCGTGCAAGCAACTCAGGCTCTTCTGAACTTTGGCTTCCGCTTTTTCCAAAGCCAAAAAGTGCTTTCTAGTGGGAAATCACTGCAAGACCAGCGCGTCTGGGAAGGCGATATGCCAACCGTGGCACTAGGTGCCTCAGAAAGCGTCTTTGTCACTGTGCCACGCGGAAAGCGTGACAGCATCGAAACCATTGTGGATCTTGACGGCCCCTTGTTTGCTCCGCTGGCTAAAGGCACTAAAGTTGGCTTTATCACGGTACTAATGGACGGCAAAGAGCTTGTCAAGGAGCCGTTAGTGACACTTGATGAGATCTCCGAAGGCGCCTTCATGAGCCGTATGAAAGACAAACTGCTGATCATGTTCAACTAACATGGAACAGGTTTTTCTCAATGGGGCCTGGGTTGCCCCCAATGAAGCCAAAATTTCAGCATTCGATCGCGGCTTCCTGTTTGGCGACGGTATTTACGAAGTTATTCCGGTATACAACAGTCATCCCTTCCGGTTCGACGAGCACCTCACTCGTCTAAAAAATAATATCGCCGAGCTAAAGCTCCCAAACCCTTATTCCGACGATGACTGGCAAACTCTTTGCCAGCAGCTAATTGACCGCAACGGCGGCGGCAACCTCAGCATATATCTTCAACTGACTCGTGGCAGCACGGGAAAACGTGCTCACGCCCTGCCGCCGCTGGATACTCCGCCGACAGTTTTTGCTACCTGCAATCGATTGGCAGCGGTTCCAGCTGACATTTTAGAAAACGGGGTCCGAGTAACCTTACTTGAGGACATCCGTTGGCAGTGGTGCCACGTAAAGAGTATCTCGTTGCTCGGCAATTTAATGCTCGCTGATCAGGCAACCCAAGCCGGCGCGTCAGAAGCTCTTCTTAAACGGGGCGACAAAATTGTAGAAGGCGCTACTAGCAACGTATTTGCAATCAAAGACGGGGTGGCTATCACGCCGCCAAAAACCCATGAGCTCTTACCAGGGATTACCCGAGACCTGGTGATTGAACTATTACGAAGCGTCGACATACCGCTAATTGAACGAGACCTAAGCGTGAGCGAGCTGGATTCACTAGACGAGCTGTGGATCTGTAGCTCCACACGGGAAATTTACCCAGTCACTAATATAGACAGTAAACCGGTTGGCGACGGCCACCCCGGGGTAATTTGGGCTCAATGCTTGGCGCTTTATCAATCGTATAAATCACTTTATAAGGGTGAATAGTGACTCACGAAAAAGACACGCTGCTGGAATTTCCTTGCCAATATGCGGTAAAAGCATTTGGCCAGGGCGACGATTTTGTGGCGCATATTGTTGACATCGTCAAACAGCATATTCCGCCAATGGCGGCCATTAAGCACCACAGCCGGCCAAGTAAAAACGGCAAGTATATCGCTGCCACTGTTACCATAACGGCCACCAGCAAGGCGCAGCTCGACGCCATATACCATCAACTAACTGCCGACGTTAAAGTGGTTATGTCGCTGTAATGCCGCAGCTAGTGTTCAGCTCCCTTGGGCTGGTTGACTATGTTCCTACCTGGCACGCAATGCAGGAATACGTTGACAGTCGCGATGAACAAAGCGAAGACCGGATTTGGCTACTTGAGCATCATCCGGTCTTCACGCTAGGCCAAAAAGCGGATCCAGCACACGTTATTGCCGCCGGTGAAATCCCAATAGTTAAGATTGATCGCGGCGGCGAAGTGACCTACCACGGCCCAGGCCAACTTGTTGTTTACCCGCAAATACTCTTAGAGCGATACAAGCTAGGCGTCCGCTCACTAGTTTCGCTATTAGAAGACTCGGTGCTTGAACTATTGCAACAGCATGGGGTTAGCGGAAAAGCCGATCCAGAAGCGCCGGGCGTCTATATAGACGGAGCGAAGGTCGCTTCCATCGGGCTGAGGATTCGCCGCGGCGCTAGCTATCATGGCTTGTCAATCAACGTGAACATGGACATGAGCGCGTTCCTTCGAATTAACCCCTGCGGCTACCAAGATCTTAAAATGACCCAGTTGAGCGACCACATAGAGGGTTATTCAATTGAGCAAGCAAATAGCGACATATCGGCTATTTTGTTGAGAAAGCTCAAAGGGAATTGACGAAACTGACTAGTTAGTCATAATAACTGGACGATTGGCCGATAACAGTTCATGAGCGGTAGCTGGCCCCCCAACAGGCCATGATATGGTTGTCTTTGGAATATGAATGCTGCGTGAATCAGTGCCCAGTAACTTCAAGGAGCTTCAACATGAGCGAAAATCTCGCCCAACTGTCATCGACTAATTCAAGCAATGTTGCGGGTAATTCGCCTATCTATAATGCCCCTAAAGATTCATTGATGAAATACGCAGAGCAATCCTCAAATCTCCCGAGACCGGCCACGCCTAAAGGTCAGGCAACACGCAACAAGCTCCTTAACGCTGCAGAAAATGAAATTGGCGAGAAAGGTTTTTACACATCGTCGGTTAACGGAATTACTACCCGCGCCGGTGTTGGACAAGGAACGTTCTACTTGTACTTCCACAGCAAAGAAGATGTTTTGCGTGAGTTAGTTCATCACATGGGCCAAGAGCTTCGTTCGCTACTTACCGAATCGTCTAAAGGCTGCACCAACCGTTTGCAAGGCGAACGCGAAGGCATGCGAGCTTTTTTTGAATTTGTAAAACAACGTCCAAATCTATATCGCGTGGTAATGGAAAGCCAATTTGTTGATCCGGAGATCTACCGGGACTACTACGACTCCTTCTCGCGCGGATACGACAAAGTACTTGCCGCAGCGGCAGAAAACGGCGAACTGTCTCCTGGCGATGAAAACACACGCGGCTGGGCGCTAATGGGCATTGGCCATTTTCTTGGGCTGGCCTATCCACTTTGGCAGGGAGAAACACCCACCGAGGAAATACTGGATAGCGTGATGGACTTCATCGAAAACGGTATCGGCGCTAAGTAAACGCGACACGAACTACCAAGGGGGTGCCTCTGGCACCCCTTTTTTTTGCCCGTTCGGTTTATAGTGTCCTGACTAGAGACTTTTGAAGTGCAATGTACCAAAACGAAATATCACAGCTGTTTGAACGCTTCGCCGACCAACCAGCACTTACATCGCTAGAAAACGGCACTACAAACTACCGCGAGCTGGGCGAGAGTGTCCGTAGCACGCTGCGGTTTCTCTTAGAAAATGGAGTGACGCCAAGCGACACAGTCTGCCTGGTTAGTGCGAATCATCCACTGTGGTTTCAGCTGTTTTTATCTGCCCTGTATTCAGGCATTCAATTTGCCCCAGCCAATTGGCGTTTACCCGAGTCAGAACTGAGCCCTTTGCTCGCTGAACTTGCACCGGTTTTAGTCATTAGCGACGAAGAATTTGACGGCGTATCCAAGCGCGCCCTGCCACATTCTAGGCACCTCAGCATTAAAGAATTCCTTTCCCAGTCGCAACTGCAAGACTCATCCAGTTGGCCACCTGTCGCTTCCCCGCACCCTAACGATTGCGTACTACTGCTGAAAACGGGGGGAACTACAGGGCGATCGAAATGGGCACGCCAGCGCTACGAGCAACTCTGGTTAAACGCTTACTACACCGCCGACGTATGTGAATTGGATCACAGTAGTTGTGTGGTACAAGCTACGCCACTATTCCACGCCGGAGCCAATGCGCTCGCAACACCGTTGCTCCTGAATGGTGGGCACGTGGTGTTAATGCGAGATTTCGAACCTAAAGAATACCTTTCGCTGATGCAGAAGCATCGGGCTAAATTAGTGTTTGGCGTGCCTACGGTTTACCAAATGCTGCTACAAAGCCCAGATTTTTCAGCATCAGCACTTCCTGATGTTGAATGGTTATTATCGGGCGGGGCTCCCTGCCCGCGCGATCTTGCTTCGCAGTTAGCTAACCGCGGCTTTACCGTAAAACAAGGTTTTGGGATGACCGAAGCAGGCGTCAATTGCTTTCAATTGGCTACAGTGGCCGCCGCAGGATACGTTTCACCCGCGACAAACGCGGTTGGACTGCCCATGCCGCATACTCAGATGCAGATTCGTGACGGTGAACTGATCATTTCAGGAAAAGGGATTTTTGGCGGATAT
>JBLHFB010000073.1:0-7886 GCA_047614865.1 Gammaproteobacteria bacterium
CACCTGTGGGGGGGGGTTAAGATGGCCAATACCCTCACTGATCAGGCACTTTCGCTGGAAGACCTGCTGTTGCAAACCGAAGACCCAGAATGCGGCGCCTACGTTGTATTTGGTGGCACGGTTAGGCTGCACAATGGCGGCCAAGGAAAGGAGGTGGTGAAGCTTGACTACACCTCGTATCCCCCTTTGGCTGAGGCGACCATTGCCGAAATCCAACAGGAAACGCTCGAAAAATTTCCGGTTAATTCGGTTGAGATACGTCATCGCTTGGGACAGTTAAACGTAGGCGAGGCAGCGGTTTTGGTGTTGGTCCGTTCAGTGCACCGCTCTGAAGCCTTTGATGCGGCGCGATATGCCATTGAAGCAGTAAAGCATCGCGTAGCAATCTGGAAAGAAGAATACTATTCTGACGGTACATCGGTATTTTCGGAAGGCTGCTCTCTTTGCGGTACAGACGAGAGCAGCTACCACCACAAGCACTAACCACGGCGACTATAAGGAAAAATACACACAATGATCTCATTAGACGACGCGTTCAAAATCTACAGCGAAACCGTCAAGCCGTTACGCTCCGAAAAAATGGACGGCGACCTTGCGCTAGGCAGAGTGGTCGCAGCGCCAATCCACTCGCTTTCCGACCTTCCCATTTTCACCCAAAGCGCTGTTGACGGCTATGCGGTGCGCCATGCCGACTGTGAAGTAGGCGCCAGCTTTGATCTAGTCGGCGAGCAGCCAGCTGGGCCAATCCGTATTGGCTTAAAAGTGTCGCAAGGCCAAACCGTTAGGCTTTTTACCGGCGCGCCGCTTCCTGATGGTGCTGATACTGTTATTCGACAGGAGTACATCGACACCGCGGACGGAGACGTGCTTCAAACGATAGCCGTCGACTATGGCGCCGACGTGCGCCACAAAGGCGAAGAAATTACGCTCGGTGCCAAATTGGTCAATCACGGGCACCGACTGACGCCTGGGCTGCTTGGTGCTATTGCGATGGCGGGTGTTGATAAGGTCGAAGTGACCCGTCAGCCACGAATCGCGATTCTGATTACTGGCGACGAAGTTAAGGATGCTGGTGAAGAGCTGGCTCATGGCGAGATATACGACGCCAACACACCAATGATCGACGCATGGCTGCGAGTGCATGGTTACCGCACCCCCGCGATTCATCGCTTGGGGGATAATCAAGTGCTAACCAAGGCAGCGTTATCCAGCGCCTTAGATGAATTCGACTTGGTTGTAACTACCGGCGGTGTATCGGTTGGAGATTACGATTTTATCCCTGAAACAGCGGCACAGCTGGGCGTGCAAACGCACTTCTGGAAAGTCTCGCAAATGCCAGGAAAGCCCTTGTACTACGGCACCCGTCAAGACGGAGACAAAACCAAGGTGTTGCTCGGCTTGCCGGGTAATCCGGGTGCGGTGTTGGTCGGTATGATTCTGCATATTCGTTACGCTTTAGACCTGCTTGAAGGCGTGGCCGAGCCTGGTGCGGTGTTCTATAAGGGTGTAATGAGCGAGGATATTCACCCCAATCAAACACGTACCCGTTTAATGAGGATGGTTGCCTCAAGCAACTCGCAAGGCCAAATTCAGTTAGACAGTTTGCCCAAGCAGCAATCACATATGCTCAGCAACCTGGCACTGGCCAACGCCTTAGTGCGGATAGAGCCTGGTGATGAGCCAGTTAGAGCCGGAAGTATCGTGTCCTTTACACCGCTTAACGCAATGAAAAATATTCATGCTTGAACAACACTTTGCTGGCAAAATCTTTGCAGTGCCCGAAAGCCGCTCCTTAGAAGTATTTTGCGGATTGTTAGAAAGACGCGGCGCGACCGTGGTGCGGTGTCCCTTGGTGAGCATTCTCAATAGTCCAGATCACCAAAAAGTGATTTCCTGGGTCGAAGAGTTTGTTGCCTCTCCGCCAGACTATTTTGTACTGCTCACAGGCGAGGGCTTACGCCGTATAGATAGCTGCTTAGAGCAGCATGCCGAGGCAATGGTTGAGCCGTTTCATAAGGCCTTAGCTCAAACCCAGAAGCTCTCACGTGGACCTAAGCCAAATGCCGAGCTCAAACAGCGTGGCCTTGAAGCAGACTTGTTCGCTACCCAGCCAACTACAGACGGCGTGATTGATGTAATAAAAAAGTTCGATCTCGTAGGCAAATCTGTTGCTGTTCAGTTGTATGGTGAATATACCAATCCCCCATTGATCGACTTTCTGCAACAAAGCGGCGCCAGAGTAACTACCGTCGCGCCCTACGTCTATGCTGATGATATCGATGAGGAAAAGGTCGTTTCACTGATCAATAGTTTGCTCGCTGCGGAGATAGATGTGATCGCCTTTACCAGCGCGTCCCAATTAACTCGTTTGTGGAAAGTAGCCAATAAGAAAAATTGTACTGAGCAAATGGTGGCATCTTTGAATCGATGCATTGTCGCGGCCGTTGGTCCGGTCGTTCGTGACGCCTTGAATACCAACGGCGTAACGGTAGATCACATGCCAGACGATGCGTTTTTTCTTAAGCCTTTGGTAAACCTTTTAGCCAAAGAACTTGCATACTAATTTTCAGGCAGCGAGGGTTTAGCCATGACCAATACTCATGCTCCATTCTGCGCGCTCGTGACAGTGGTTGGTTCTGCCCATAGACTGACTGCAAGAACATTCTCGGTATAGTAATGTTTATAGATAACACCAAGCCTGTATTGGTCACCGGTGGTAACGTTAATTACCTATTTGCTAGATGAAGGCGTTGATGTTCAGGCTAGCGTGCATGATCCATCAAATCTGAACAAAGTAGGGCGCTTGCTTCAAGCCGCGAGTTTGTCAAAAAGAATGTTGGTTACAGTCTCGTTTTCGACAATAGCTACACAATGCAGGATTTGGACATGACTTTCCGCCCTGTTGCTGCGACGGTTACAGAGCATTTTAAACAAATGGTAAAAGACCGAATTGTGTAGTATCTAATCTGCAATATGCATCTAGAAACCCGCCAGTGGCGGGTTTTGTTTTTTTGGAGTTCGCGTGTCGATATTAATTATTTGTGTCATTACCATCTGTCTAGTGGCGGCGGCCTCATTCGCACTCATCTCTGATCAGTTTGGCAATGCCGCCGACAAAGAGGGTTCTAGCGAACATTTATATTGTAAACATGGGCCATTACTTACTCCCGCAGAACGCCTTTTCTATAAGTCGTTAGAGCAAGCCGTGAATGGCCAATACCTGATTATGTGCAAAGCGAGACTTGCCGATGTGATTACGCCGAAAAGCAGCGGTGATCGCTCTAAATGGCAATCTGCGTTCAATAAGATATCGGGCAACCATTTTGATTTTGTGCTCTGTGAGCCTGAATCGTTCACTGTGGTTGCAGCAGTTGAGCTGGATGACAAATCTCATCAAAATAAGCCAGCTCAAAAGCGCGACAAGGTGAAGAACGACAGTTGTAAATCGGCCGGATTGGCTCTAATTAGGTTTCCAGCAAAACGCCGTTACGATTTGCAAAGCGTCCGAGAGCTACTTGCCGCGAAGATTCCGATTGAGCATGCTCCTGAGAAGATTATTCCGCCAACGATCACAGAAGCTGAACCGGTAGCGCTTAAAGCTGCCGATCCGGAGCTATCAAATGTAGACCAAGGCTCCCCCCCGTGTCCCAAGTGCAGTTCACTCACCACGTTACGAAAAGTGTCAAAAGGGCAAAACGCCGGAAAAATGTTTTGGGTATGCAGTGATTTCCCTAGCTGTCGCGGCGCCACGCTACAGCAACAATAAATGGTAGAAATATTATGTTTTCAGGAATTGTACTCGGCACCACCAAAATCAAAATGCTTGAGCCGTGCCTAGGTTACAACACGATCACGCTTGAGTTAGCGGCTGAGCATTGTGCTGCTTTGTTGGTCGGAGCCAGTGTTGCGATTGATGGGGTTTGTCTCACGGTAACCAGCATTAACGATAATCTCGTTTCATTTGATATTATCGACAATAGCCTAACGATTACCACATTGCAGAGCTTGGTGCTGGGGCGCGAAGTTAACTACGAGCGCTCGCTTGTTGAAGGCGGCGAGATTGGCGGCCATATCTTGTCTGGGCATATCGACTACAAAACCACAGTGGTTACCAACCCAACAGCAGACAATGGCTATTGTCTGACCTTGGCAATACCAATCGAGAAGCAAAAGTACTGGTTCAGCAAAGGCTTTGTCGGGATTAACGGTTGTAGCCTGACCGTGTCCGACGTCGACAAGGAACTAGGGCAGGCAATTATCTGGCTAATTCCAGAAACTATCCGCCAAACCAACTTAGGGCTGCTCGCGATTGGCGGCTTGGTAAATATAGAAATCGACCGCAATACACAGATTCTGGTGGACACTGTTTACGATGTGATCGACGAGAAATTCGGCGCTTTGAGCGAGACAGTGCAGCAGCTGGTGGATCAATCCGAGCTCGCAGGCGAGCTGGTAGGGCGACTGAAACGCACAAAATAGTACTCGACCATCTGGCGAGGCTCCAACGTGGCCACGCTTCTCAAAAAATGTACTAGAGGGATGAGTTCTCTATCTAGCTACAAACGCTATTGCAAATCGTTATCATTAAGTTTACTATGCGTCTCATGATTGTATGTGTCTGCAAAAACGTAAGCGACCGCGACATCCACGCCGCAATGGCAGGTGGAGCTACTAGCTTGAAACAAGTAAGGACCACTTTGGGTGTTTCAACCTGCTGCGGTAAATGCGCTGTGCAAGTCAAGGCGATCGTTGATACGGAACAGGTAGGCCCAATGGAGCAGGCAATTGCCTCAGCCCAAGCGAGCATCCAAGACGCCGGCGTACGACTGCGCTCAGCGCTCTATCAGCCTCCGGTTGCTGTCTAAAATATCGGACTCAATCGCTGGTTCTCAATGTAAATCGTTATTGATATTATTTTCTTTTATATCAGTCACTTAAATTCCCGCTCTACTTGAATCCAGGCCTGTCTAAGGACTATGCTTGTCCCACTACTTTTACTCTTCTGAGCATATATTATGAAAGGCGATAGCAAAGCAATTGGTTTTTTGAACACCGTCCTTGGTAACGAGCTGGTGGCGATCAATCAGTACTTCCTTCACTCGCGGATTCTAAAAGATCGTGGCCTTGCCAAGCTTGCAGCGGTCGAATACAAGGAATCGATTGAAGAGATGCGTCATGCCGACACACTAGTTGAACGTATTCTGTTCCTAGAAGGCTTGCCGAATATGCAGGATTTGGGAAAAATTAACATTGGCGAAACCGTTGATGAAATGCTGCGTGCCGATTTGGACCTAGAGTTTCGTGCACACGCTGATTTGAAAGACGGCATCCAGTATTGCGAAAGCATTCGTGATTACATTAGCCGAGATCTATTCCAGAAAATTCTCGATGACGAAGAAGATCACGTTGATTGGTTGGAAACTCAGCTAGGTTTGATTGATCAAGTGGGTATGCAAAATTACTTGCAAGCCCAAATGGAACCTTAGCCTGCTAGATTTTGATGAAGAAGTTAGTCTTCTACAGAGGCCAAATTCCAGAGTGGGTTGTCTTAAGCAAAGATAGGCAGCGTACTTTGGCATCTCAGATATCAAAGCAAATTATTCAGCAGCCGGTGGTTTTTATTCCGCCGTTGCTGCAGATTATATTTGCGATTTGGTTAATTGGGTTTGCGCCCAATTTTCCGGCTAAAGATCTGTTGTTCTTCCCAATGATTATTGGCTCAGCTGTAATCGCCTTCTTGCCTTATCATTCGCACTTCAGAGAGGTGCTAATTAGCCTGCTTAATGCAGGCGATATGGCTGATAGCGAGTAACCCGAGTTGTCGATAGACTTGCGACCAGAAAGTCGTTCGTCAGAGTTCAGGCTACTGGCGTGAATATTCCTGCTGGTTTTCTAGCTTCACTTGATCAAGATAATGAGCTTCGCGCTGATAAAAATCAGCAGGTTTGTCGACCGGTGTTTTAGCGAACGCTGCTTTGAGTTGCCCCCAATATCCTCTTGGGAATGCTGGATTCAATAGTCCAATCACACCGACCTGTCTGCCTCCTGGGTTGAAGTACGTCCCAAAGATTAAATCCCAAACAATCACGTTGTTGCCAAAATTTCGATCGGACTCTTCGATCAGTTTTGAGTGGTGCCAGCGGTGTAATTCTGGGCCGCTCACCCAATAGTTCAGCCAGCCTAATTTTACTGCCACGTTTCCGTGTTGGAACAGCCCGTGGGTTTGAATGAACACCACCGATAGCGCGACAATTTTAGGGTCCGCGCCAATTGCCAGAAGCACCACTACTTCGATGGCAGTGAGCGCCATCCAGTCTACAAAATGAAATCGTGCGGCGTTGAAAAAGTACAGCCGAGTAGGGCTGTGGTGAATAGCGTGAAAACGCCATAGCGATCCAAAACGATGGGATCCACGATGGAACCAGTATTCGAAAAAATCGAATACAAACAAGGCCAGCAGCATTTGCAAAACCGGATGCCATTCAGCTGGCCAAATGCCAAGCTCGCTCTGAAACCCAATGGCTGCAAATGTGCCTAGAAGGATCAGTTTGAAGGCAACGTTGCCTATCTCTCGCAGTAATAGATTAGCCACGATATAGAAGCTATCAGTCGCCACGTCGCCGGCAGAGTCATTCCAGTGCTTTCGATAGGGCATTAACCGCTCGGAAACGCCAACCACAACAAAAGCCAGGCCAAGCGGTATCGCAATAATTGGTAGCGGGAGATTCAGGCCATATAGCAGGTAGTAGGCTATGGCTATGCCAGTGGCAAGGGTGATCGGGTACAAGCTGTACGAAGCGATATGTTGAAATATTTTCATAACCACAGCTTATGACAGCGGACCGGCTATGGCAAAGGCTGAAGCGGTTGTCTATTAACAGGCAATTGCTGGGATGCGAGCTGGCCAACAGTTCGGCTTGCTTGCCGACACCGTAATACTCGCTGATACGCTTAATGGTGAGTGACTGAGTATCGAGCGTGGTGCGCCAATACGCTTAGTAGCGCCGAGTCATTGCGGCTACAAAAACGTAGAGCCTATCAGCCATGTCGATTTTGGACCTGTGGATGCGCCCACAAACCTGCGGCTTTTTCGGCTATGGAACACCCACGAGGTCGAATTGGATCGCTAGATGAGGGCGCTGAAATCCCCCAACTAATTGTAATCGCTTTTCGTCGGAAAGGTCTCGCGACTGAACTGCACGTCAGGTAGCATTGATGCTCACTGAATAATCACTATAAAAAATATTTCGGAGACGTCATGCGAATCGCCCAACTTGCTGCTGCAGGTCTATCTGCGTTACTAATCGGCTGTGGTGGAGTATCACCGTCGGTCGCCAGTCTATACGACGTCCAAGTACGTTGGACCAAGTTCGGCATTCCGCATATCAAAGCCGACGACTTTTCCAGCATTGGTTATGGGATGGGCTACGCCTACGCCAACGACAATATGTGCGTGCTAATGGAAGACATTGTCGCCACACGCGGCAACCGCGCTAAGCACTTTGGCCGTGATGGCCGCTTTGAAATCTATTCAAACGGACGCAGCGCGACAAACGTGGACAGCGATTTCTTCTGGCGCCACGTTGCTATCCCAAGCATCATTCAAGACCTTCGAGATAAACAGCCCACCGATATTGACGACGCGATTACCGGATACGCGGCGGGCTTTAGCCGTTACGTGCGTGAGATTGCATCAGGTGCACACCTAGGCCGCCACGCGTCGTGTCGTGATAGCACTTGGCTACGCGAAATTTCTACCGACGATATGTACTACCGAATTTACCGTTTGGCGATTGTGGCTAGCTCATCGGTATTTATGACCGAGATCGCAAACACTCAGCCACCGGCGGTGGGCATTCCTCCGATTGGCGTTGGAAAACCAACCG
>JBLHFB010000074.1:0-7878 GCA_047614865.1 Gammaproteobacteria bacterium
GAAAAACCCCATCTCCGATATGTTGGCACGTGAAGCGTTGAGCTTGTTAGCCAACAATATTGAAACCGCGGTGCATAACGGCTCGGATATCCAAGCGCGTCAAAACATGTTGTTAGGCGCGATGATCGCCGGACAAGCATTTGCCAATTCACCGGTTGCTGCAGTTCACGCCTTGGCGTATCCATTGGGTGGTCACTTCCATATACCGCATGGCTTAAGTAACTCCTTAGTTTTGCCGTATGTATTACGCTTTAACGCGGAAGCGGCAGCTGGCCAATATGCCGAGTTGGCCGCGATTATTTTGGGCGATAAGCTGGTTGCCGGGACGGCACAAGAAGCGACTGAGCAGCTAATTGCTGGAATGGTGGAGCTGATTGAGAAAGTTGGTTTACCTGCTCGCTTGCGAGATATGGATATTCCAGAAGACTTCCTGCCGACCTTGGCGTCTGACGCCATGCTTCAGCAGCGTTTGCTGATCAATAACCCGGTTGATGTGACTGAGGCTGATGCTTTGGCAATTTACACAGCGGCTTATTGAGCATGACAAGACCCAACCGAAGTGAATTCCACGTATTCCAGCCGATTACTCTGCGCTGGGCAGACAACGACGCCTACGGTCACGTGAACAACGTGGTGTATTACTCGTGGTTTGATACCTCTGTGAACGAGTACCTGATCAGCAATGGCTGTTTGAGTATTCAAGACAGCAAAATCATCGGCTATGTGGTGAAATCTAACTGCGATTATTTTGAAGGGGTTGCTTACCCCGATACGATTGAGACCGGCTTACGGGTAAACCGGCTAGGTAATAGCTCGGTTGAATACGGCATTGGGATCTTCAAAAAAGGGCAGGACGAAGCGATTGCTTACGGCGGTTTCACTCATGTGTTTGTGGACCGCGCTACTGAAAGATCCCAGCCGGTTCCCGACGAGACCCGTGTGCTGTTTGAGCGTATTTTACTGAAGTGAAATACGTTCTGCTGTTGCGAGGGGTCAACGTTGGCGGCCATAACAAGCTGCCGATGAAAGATTTGAAAGTCTTGTTGAAGGATACTGGGGCAGCGGACATCGCCACAGTTATCCAGAGTGGCAACGTGGTGCTGGAATCTGAACTGGAAGCCGACCCGGTTGCCAGCCGAACTCAGTTGGCCATTAAGGGAAAACTGGGTTTCTCACCGCAGACGACTATATGGTGAACGCAAATCCTTTTCCAGAAGCGGTGGCTGAGCCGAAGACGCTTCATGCCTTTTTTTCCATTCAATGCATCGAATTGAATCAAGACACTTTGAGCCAATACCAAGCGGAAAATGAGTCGGTACAATTGGCCGAGAAAATAGTCTGGTTACATGCACCAGAGAGAATAGGCCGCTCAAAATTGGTCAATAGAATCGCGAAAATAACCCAGACTGATACCACTGCCAGAAACTGGAATACCCCCAGTAAATTAAGAGATCTACTTGCCGAATGACCGTCTTATCCGTGCTCGATTTATGCCCAATTTGCGAAGGTGCCACAACAAGCGACGCCTTAGCCAATTCATTAGACTTAGCCCGCCACACCGAAGGATTGGGCTATAAACGTTTTTGGCTTGCTGAGCATCACAATATGCCTGGCATCGCCAGTGCAGCTACTTCGGTAGTTGTGGGTCACGTGGCTGCTGGCACTAAAACAATTCGTGTGGGATCGGGAGGCGTGATGCTGCCAAACCACGCACCGCTGGTCATTGCAGAGCAATACGGAACGCTAGAGGCCTTGTTCCCTGGACGGATTGATTTGGGCTTGGGCAGAGCGCCGGGTACTGACCAAAACACCATGAAAGCCCTGCGCCGCTCTCTCTCCGGCAATGTCGATAATTTTCCTGCAGAAGTGGCAGAGCTTCAGGCGTATTTGTCTGACGGCAACCACCCAGCTCGGCTAGCCGGCATAGGCGCCACACCAGGGCAGGGTAGTAATGTTCCGTTGTGGATATTGGGGTCTAGTTTGAACGGAGCTCAGTTGGCGGCAAAGATGGGGTTGCCCTTCGCTTTTGCCTCGCATTTTGCACCGCAAATGTTGGATCAGGCCTTAGCGACGTATCGCCAGAACTTCCAGCCATCAAAGCAGCTAGATAAACCGTATGTGATGCTGGGTTTTAATGTTTGCGGGTCAGACACGGACGAGGCTGCAAGATACTTAGCTAGCTCTGGAGCGCAGGCGCTTAGAAATTTGCGTTATGGCAGGCCAGGAAAGCTACCACCGCCGTTAGATGGGTTCGAAGAGTCACTTAATCCGATGGAGTTGGCAATGCTTAACGAAATGCGGTCCTGCTCAGCGATTGGCAGCATGGAAACGATGAAGCGCTCTATCAGTGAGTTTATCGAACGTACTCAAGCCGACGAATTGATGATGGCAGCGCATATCTTCGACCATCAAGCTCGCCTAAAAAGCTACTCGATGGCGGCCGAAGCGATTCTTTAGCGACGAACCAGTGCCTAAGTCTTAGTGCTTGGCGGTCAGCTTAGTTGCCTAACGGAGACGCTCGAAGATAGATTCGGTTGCCTGCTACCCAAGTTTCCTCGACTTCGATTTTCTCGATGTTGTCGGATAGTGGGTTGCCGCTTAAGAACACTAAGTCTGCTTTTTTGCCGGGCTCAATAGAGCCGGTTTCTTTGTCTAAGAAATTTTGCCAAGCCGCATCGATCGTCATGGCTCTTAGCGAAGACAGTCGGCTGATTCTTTCAAGCTCGCCGATCACTTTGCCTGACGAACTTAGGCGTTCGACCGGAGCGGTAAATTGTCGCTTCCACTCCATGGGCACCACGGGCGTATCGAGATGAGTAGTGAAACGCAAATCAATGCGTTGCGCACTTTTGGCTGGACTCATCTTGTCGGCCCTTTCCTTACCCATGAAGGTGCTGGTATGCCGGTCACCCCAATAGTAGGTGTGGGCACTAAAGAAACTCGGTGTGGCGCCTAGCGCTTTCATACGGATTAGCTGGTCTGGGCGAGTCATTTGAGCATGAACAATGATGCTTCGTGCATCGTCACGCGGGCAGGCTTTTTGTGCGGCAGCAATCGCTTCGAGCGCTGCATCAATTGCCGCATCACCATTGCCGTGGATGGCTAGTTGTTGGCCGTTGCAGTGTGCCAAAGTCGCCATTTTATTGAGCTTGCTTGGCTCGACCGTTGGGTAGCCAGTCCAACCTTCTGGCATATCGCCAACATCGTGATAAGTTTCGGTCAGCCAACCTGTATATCCCTGAATCGATCCGTCAGTCTGGATTTTCTGTGCACCAATCACGACGTTTTTTGCGCTGCTTTTAGTGGCTTTGAATTCACCGTTCGCTAAGGTTTCCTCTGCGCTTGGCCAGAGGACAATGCGCTGCTTGATCAACCCGATTTTGGAGAGTAGCGAAATGCCGGAAACATGCTCCGGCATCGTTAGACCGTTCTGTACCGTAGTCACGCCTTGGCGTGCGTATAGCTCAGCCGAGGTGGTTGTGATTTGTAGCTGCTGAGGAAGCGCGAACTTCAGTGCGAGTTTGGTTGCTGGTTTATGTGCCATCTCAGTAAGCAAGCCATTTGGTATGCCCGATTCGTCACGAACAATCTCGCCGCCTTCCGGATCTTTGCTGTCTTGGTTGATCCCCATAAGCTCTAGCGCTTTGCTATTGGCGACGCCCATATGGCCGCTAATGTGGATGATATAAACCGGCTGATCGGTTGACACTTCGTCTAGGTCTTGGCGGGTGGGGTGGATGCCGGTATCTAGCAAGGTGTCGTCGTAGCCCATTCCTACTATCCAATGCCCAGGGGTTGTTTCGCTAGCCGTTGTCCGCAGTCGCGTTTGTAGCTCTTCCAGCGTCGAAACGGTGTCGATCGGTGGCGGGTTTAGGTTGGCAATCACCGCGAACAATCCAGAGCCGGGGAAGTGTCCATGCGCTTCGATAAATCCCGGCAGGATGGTAGCGCCTTTGGCATCAACAGCAACGGTGTTGTCATCTCGCTTGTCGAGAATTTCCTTGTTACTTCCCACGCTGACAATCACGCCGTCGCGTGTTTCTACGGCCTGGGCAATGCGGTTGTTTTCATCCATGGTTATGACGTTGGCATTGAACCAAATCTGATGTTCAGCTGGGGATGGATTGAGCTGGAACCATGCGGCCGCTGAGGCGATAACCGCTAGTAACACGCAGACAGCGAGAATTTTTAGTAGGCGTTTTAAGATTCCGAACATGGGCAGCAACTTGAATTGGACGTGTGACTGCATTATGGCACCAGACTTGCTAAAGTGAGCGCCCATTTTGTCCTCTTATTTCATCCCCATACTTTGGAGAAACCCGTGCCTAGCATCCGCCGCGAAGACGACTATCTAATCATTACCCTTCATGACGAAGGCAAGTTTCAACCCGAGACCTACGACAAGGTGAAAGCCCTGTTAGACGAGGCTGAGGCTGACGAATCTGCTAAAGCATTGATTATCGAAGGGCAGGGAAAGAACTTCTCTCAGGGCTACGATTTGGCTTGGTTTCAAGCAAATGATCCTAAGGGCTTCTCAGCGTTCACCGCCAAATCTATGCTGATCATTAAACAGATTTTAAGTTTCCCAATCCCAACCGTTGCAGCAGTTAATGGCCACGCCTTTGGTTTCGGTGCATTTCTAGTGTTGGCTTCAGACTATTCTGTGCAACGCTTAGGCGTAGGATTCTTCTGCTTGCCGGAAGTAAACATTGGCCTACCATTTGCCCCGAGCATGAACGAGTTGGCGCGTACTAAGCTGCCTAATAGGCAGGTGATACGTGACGCGATGTACACCGGTAAACGCTACCCAGCAGAAGAAAGTGCTGCGTTAGGGATTGTTGATGCGACTGCCGAAGGTGATGACTTGATCGCTGCCGCGAAGGCCTTGGCCGAACCAGCAGTTGGCCGCGAGCGGCGTAATTTGTCGGTGATAAAAACGGCTGTGAATAAAGAGATTATTGCCGAGATTGATCGTTCTCAGGATGAGCCAACTGATTTGGCAATGCCAGGCTAGGGCTTCCAAGGCTTAGATTAGCCGCCTAACAGGCACAAAAGGAGCGGCTCGCGATGAGTCGCTTTTTTTGTGCCTGTTAGCAAAGCAGAGACTTGACATATCATTCTGAAAGCGCAGAATCTTCAACTTACCCAGAATTAAGTTGGCAGTTTCGCTGCCCGAAAACCAGATATTAGAGGACACATAATGCCGCTAGCGCTTCCAGGCTATACCGAAGATCACGAATCTTTCCGTGATCAAATTCGTCGCTTCGTAGAAACCGAAATTACCCCGTTTGTGGGCGAATGGGATGAGGCGGGTGGGTTTCCTTTTGAGCTGCACAAGAAGGCAGCTGAGGTCGGAATTTTGGGCATGGGTTACCCCGAAGAATACGGCGGTATGGGAAGTGTCGACACGATTTTCAATCTGATTGTTGGTGAGGAATTGGGGCGCTGTGGCGCAGGCGGGCTCCCAGCCAGCCTCAACACCCATATGATAGCCTTGCCGCCGATCATCGCCGCGGGGAGTGACGCCTTAAAACAAGAAATTGCTCCGCCGGTACTGGCTGGCGATAAAGTGATTGCATTGGGCATCACCGAACCCTCAGCAGGATCAGACGTAGCCAATCTCAAAACGACTGCAGTGCGTGATGGTGACGAGTGGGTTATTAACGGCAGCAAAACCTTTATCACCTCTGGCATGCGTGCCGATTGGGTTACCACCGCAGTGAGAACTGGCGGCGAGGGCATGGGCGGAATTTCGTTGATTGTTATTCCTACTAGCGCAGAAGGTTTTTCTCGGACCTCGCTCAAGAAAATGGGCTGGTGGATGTCGGATACAGCAACCATGTATTTCGACAATGTACGCGTGCCGGTAGGTAATCTTCTGGGCGACGAAAACGCTGGCTTCAAATACATCATGCGTAACTTCAATGGCGAGCGAATGGGACTGGCGGCGAACTGTCTGGGGTTTAGCTCAATTTGTCATGAATATGCCTTGGACTATGCTCAAAACCGCATGACCTTTGGCCAGCGCTTGGCAGACCACCAAGTGATTCGTCACAAGCTAGCCAGAATGGCGATGGAAATTGAGAACCTGCGTTCCTTCCTCTACACCATTGCCTACTCGCAAGACCAGGGGGAAAACATCATCGCCGAAACATCGATGCTCAAGGTGAAAGGCTCGGAAACATTTGAATACGTTGCCAATCAAGCGATGCAGATCATCGGCGGTCATGGCTATATGCGTGATAACCCAGTTGAGCGTTGCTATCGAGAAACCAAAGTTCAGGCTATTGGGGGAGGCTCAGCCGAAATTATGCTGGATCTAATCTCCCGCCAGAAAAAGTTCTGATTCGCGAATTCTGAGGGTGCCGATAGCGGCCTTGAAATCCGCGCTTGCTGTGCTCATGCACTAAGCGTGAACTCGGTCGCTCGGCGAATTTCACCTTGCTCTCTGCACCCTCAGAGTCCGCTGGACTCTTGGCTAGCTGACGGTTTATTTTGGCAGAGCTGAACTCTAGATTAAATGAATCCCATCTTTCTCAATCCGAATCTGCTTGGACTTATACAGCCCACCAATGGATTTTTTGAAGTTGGCTTTGCTGACTGAAAAAACGCGGTAAATATCTTGCGGAGAGCTCTTGTCGTTTAACGGCGTGGTGCCGTTGTTGGCCTGCAGGTATTGAACAATCTTCTCGGCAAGCTCATCACGCGCTTTGCTGTTGAGAGCGTTTAAGCTGATGTCTAGTTTGCCGTCTGGGCGCGGTGCTTTTACATAGCCTTTAAGACTTTGGCCGACATAAACATTTTGCGATATTTCTTTGGCGTAGATGAGGCCGAGGTCGGTGTTGTTGACCACGACTTTGTAGCCGAGTGGGCTGTGTCCGCTAACCAGTAGATCCACTTCTTCGCCTTGAACAAATTCGCTTCCTGTTTCTTCTAGGAAGTCGTCTAGGTATTGGGTGGCGGCGATACGGTGGCTATCTGAATCAATGAATATATAGACCACGCAACGATCACCGGCTTCCAATTTCCGAGTTTGCTCTTTAAATGGAAGCAACAGGTCTTTAGGTAGCCCCCAATCTAGGAAGGCGCCGACTTCATTTACTTCGGCGACATGCAGGTAGGCACATTGATCTACGTGAGCTATCGGAAACTCGGTGGTGGCAATATAGCGATCTTCTGAATCAACGTAGATAAACACTTCGATGGTGTCGCCGACTTTGCTGTTTTCAGGCACGTAGCGCTTGGGCAGCAGAATTTCGCCCAGCTCTTCGCCGTCAACGTAGACGCCGAAATCAACAACGGTGGTGACTATCAGGTGGTTTGTGCGGCCAAGTTGGGCCATGAGCGTTATCCGTTGGTTACAGCAGGCGGCAATTGTACTCGCAGTAGCCACCGGTTTCAGGCTTTACGGTGGAGAGACTAGTGGAATCACTTACGCATTAGTTTCACCGCAGCTTTTATCGACTTGCTATGGGTAGCGACCATCTCCATCGTGATTGATAACGCAAACAACTTGGACCATGGGCTTGTCGCCATCGTGATTTATTGCAAGCAAAGCTGATTCCTATCTGCAGACAATAGCGACTAAACTAGAACCTGTGCTCCGGCTAAACAATTATCGTTGTGTTGTTCCGTGGCCCTCGGATCGCTAAATTTCCGTCAGGCGTAAACATCATCTAAAGATTAGGAAACCGTTGCTCCGCTAGTTAAGCGGTTGGATACGGCTATTGGATATAAATAATGAAAATACATATTGAGTCCAAGTTGCCTGAGGTAGGCACAACTATCTTTACGGTGATGTCTGCACTGGCTAATAAGCACAGCGCGATCAACCTTTCGCAAGGCTTTCCAGATTTTTCATCGTCGCCCGAGCTGATT
>JBLHFB010000075.1:0-7867 GCA_047614865.1 Gammaproteobacteria bacterium
CAGTGCGCGGGTCTGAAGCGCCGTATACCAAACGGGTTACACGCGCATGGACCATCGCCATCGCACACATCGCGCAGGGCTCAAGGGTCACGTATAAGGTGGTGTCTATTAGACGATAGTTTTCGAGTTGCTGGCCGGCGGCGCGAATCGCAGCCATCTCGGCATGGGCTGTTGCGTCGTGATTGCCGATCGGAAGATTCCAACCCTCAGCAATCACTTCGTTATTCTGAACTAAAACCGCCCCTACAGGCACCTCACCCACCTGCTCAGCCCTATCTGCCAAGACCAACGCGTGACGCATCCAGTGCTCGTGACGAGCTTGTGAGGTTAACTCGCTCATTCCGGATTCGAGGACTTCGCCCAAGCAGTACTCAGCTTGAGTAACAAGGCAAAGAAGAACACAGCGAGGGAGTTTATAAACATAAATGACCGAGTGAGCACTTTTTAACGCCGTTAGCCGAGCCTAGAAAATTGTGCGAGGCTCTCGTTATTCCCACTCGATTGTAGCTGGCGGCTTTCCCGAGATGTCGTACGTTACACGCGACACGCCATCGATTTCATTGATGATTCGATTTGATACAAGACTGAGGAATTCATAAGGCAAGTTAGCCCAGCGAGCGGTCATAAAGTCGATGGTTTCTACCGCACGGAGTGCGATCACCCAGTCGTACTTACGACCGTCACCCATTACCCCTACCGATTTAACCGGCAGGAATACCGCGAAGGCTTGGCTAGTTTTGTCATACAGGTCGTGCGCTCGCAGCTCAGAAATAAAGATATCGTCTGCACGTTGAAGCAATGGCACGTAGTCGGGAACCACTTCGCCCAAAATACGCACGCCTAAACCAGGGCCAGGGAATGGGTGGCGGTAAACCATAAATGGCGGAAGGCCAAGCTCAACACCGATCTTACGAACTTCGTCCTTAAACAATTCACGAAGCGGCTCAACCAACTTGAGCTTCATGTTTTCAGGCAGGCCACCCACGTTGTGATGAGACTTAATTACGTGAGCTTTACCGGTTTTGCTGCCTGCCGATTCAATTACGTCTGGGTAGATAGTGCCTTGAGCAAGCCATTTAACGTTGCTTAACTTGGAGGCTTCTTCATCAAAAATATCAATGAATAGACCGCCAATTAATTTGCGTTTATCTTCCGGGTCTTGCACGCCTTTGAGGGCGTCGTAATAACGTTGTGCAGCATTCACACGAATCACTTTAACGCCCATGTTTTCAGCAAACATGGCCATCACTTGGTCACCCTCATTGAGGCGCAGCAAACCCGTGTCGACAAAAACGCAGACCAGCTTGTCGCCAATCGCTTTGTGCAACATCGCGGCAACCACTGAGGAATCAACCCCGCCGGACAGGCCAAGCACTACTACGTCGTCACCTACTTGGGCGCGAACATTGGCAATGCTTTCCTCAATAATATTGCTTGGACTCCAGAGCGTGTCGCAGCCACAAATACCGGTAATAAAGCGCTCGATAATCGCGTCGCCTTGTTTGGTGTGGGTTACTTCTGGGTGGAATTGCACAGCGTAGTAGCCACGCTCTTCGTCGGCCATACCGGCAAATGGCGCGCTGGTAGTACTGGCAATGACTTTAAAGCCAGCAGGCAAAGCGGTTACCTTGTCGCCGTGGCTCATCCAAACATCTAGTAAGCCATGGCCTTCAGGGTTTACTTGGTCTTGAATATCACGAAGCAATTCTGAATGACCGCGAGCACGCACTTGGGCATAGCCAAATTCACGATGGGCCGAGCTTTCTACCGAACCGCCCAACTGAGCAGCCATGGTTTGCATGCCGTAGCAGATGCCCAAAACGGGTACGCCGCTATCAAATACCGTTTGCGGGGCTTTTGGTGATTCACCACCGGTTACCGACTCTGGGCCGCCGGACAAGATAATGCCGGTTGGAGCAAAGTCGGTTACGTCTGAATCATCGACATCCCAAGGATGAATTTCACAGAAAACGCCAATTTCGCGAACACGGCGAGCAATTAGCTGGGTGTACTGAGAACCAAAATCTAAAATAAGAATTCGACTAGCGTGAATATTGCTCATAAGGGTTTTTCTGCAAGTTAGAACAAACGAAGCCAGCCGACCGTGACCTGCTGGCTTGAGTTGTGAGCGGCTTAACTAACGCGGTAGTTAGGCGCTTCTTTGGTTATTTGCACGTTGTGGACATGGCTTTCGTTCATGCCAGCGTTGGTGATACGGACGAATTCTGGCTTGGTCCGCATAGTGGCAATGTCAGCACTACCGGTATAGCCCATTGATGAGCGAATACCGCCAAGTAGCTGGTAAACGATCCCCAAAACACTACCTTTGTAAGGCACTCGGCCTTCGACCCCTTCCGGAACGAGCTTTTCAACATCGTCGGTCTTTTCTTGGAAGTAGCGATCAGATGAACCTTCAGATCCAGCCATCGCACCCAAAGAGCCCATGCCACGATAGGCCTTGTAGCTGCGGCCTTGGAATAATTCAACTTCACCTGGCGCTTCTTCAGTACCAGCAAACAAGCTGCCAATCATCACCACCGATGCACCCGCAACAATCGCTTTGGCGACATCACCAGAGAAGCGAATACCACCGTCGGCGATCACGGGGATACCCGTGCCTTCTAGTGCTCCAACCACATTTGCAATTGCGGTCAGCTGAGGAACGCCAACGCCAGCCACAATACGGGTAGTACAAATTGAGCCCGGGCCGATACCGACTTTCACTGCGTCTGCGCCTGCTTCGGCGAGTGCAGTGGCGGCCGATGCGGTTGCGATATTTCCTGCAATAATGTTCAGCTCAGGGAATTCTTTACGCGCCCAGATAACCATGTCGATCACGCCCTGCGAGTGCCCGTGCGCAGTATCAATAACGATAAAGTCGACGTCAGCTTCGACCAACTTAGCAATACGTGTCATGCCGCTTTCGCCGGTGCCTACCGCTGCACCAACACGCAAACGACCTTGCTCGTCCTTACAGGCATGCGGATGATCTTTGGCTTTCTGAATATCTTTAACCGTGATCATTCCACGCAGATGAAATTCATCATCGACAACCAAGACTTTTTCGATGCGGTTTTTATGAAGTAGATTGAGAACCTCACTGCGTGCGGCACCTTCCTTTACTGTGACCAAGTTCTCTTTTTTGGTCATCACAGTGGTAATAGGTTGGTCGTAATCTTTTACGAAGCGCAAGTCACGGCTGGTGACGATTCCAAGCAGCTGTTCGCCATCTACCACCGGCAATCCAGAGATTTTTTCACGCTGTGTTAGTTCTTTAACATCACGAATGGTGGCGTCAGACGAGATAGTAATCGGGTCAGTAATAACGCCCGACTCAAACTTCTTAACCTTGCGAACTTCGGCGGCTTGCTGCGCTTCAGTCATGTTTTTATGAACAACCCCCACTCCGCCCTCTTGAGCCATGGTGATGGCAAGGCGAGCCTCGGTCACAGTGTCCATCGCTGCAGACAGCAGTGGAATGTTCAGGGAAATTTTACGCGTTAGGCTAGTCGTCAACGACACGTCACGCGGCAGGACCGTCGAATGTCCGGGAACCAACAAAACATCATCAAATGTCAGTGCTTCTTGGGCTAGGCGCATAACAGAACTACCGTTTTGGGTTGACTTAGGTGAACCGGAAATTATACCGGAAACCTTATGTTGCCACGCAACAAAATTTGAGGAATAAACCACTGCCGCAGGTCATTCAAGCCGGAATCTAATGCTAAAAACGCGTAAAATCGCGACCATGCTTAGTCCATCAGAAATTCGCACAGCAAATCAGTTGAAGCGCGGCAAAGTTTTATCGCCAGATGCGGCTGCTCCTTATTCGGTAAGCCGACTCAACCGTGAAGCGAAATTGCTGATGGAGGCTGGGATTCCGCCACTGTGGCTCGAAGCAGAAATATCGAATCTAGCGCGCCCAGCTTCCGGACATTTGTATTTCACCCTGAAGGACAGCAAAGCCCAAGTTCGCTGTGCAATGTTCCGAGCGGCAGCAGCCCGAGCAGGAGTTCAGCCCGAGAACGGCCAGCAAGTGCTAGTCCACGGACGCTTGGGATTGTACGAACCACGCGGCGATTACCAATTAGTGGTGGACAAGATGGAAGCCGCTGGTGAAGGCATGCTCCGCCGAGCCTATGAGCAGCTAAAAATAAAACTGGAAGCCGAAGGCCTTTTCGACCCTGAACACAAAAAAGAAATTCCGCAGTTTCCACGGCGAGTTGGGATAATCACGTCGTCGAGTGGCGCAGCTATTCGCGACATCATCACCGTTTTGCAGCGTCGTTTTCCTGCTATCGAAGTGATTGTTTATCCCGCGGTAGTTCAAGGCGACGACGCACCCTCACAGATTATCACCGCGCTTGAAAGGGCTAATCAGCGCGCTGAATGTGACGTGATTATCTGCGGCCGTGGCGGCGGGTCGCTAGAAGACCTATGGGCGTTTAACAATGAACAGCTTGCACGAGCGATATTCGCCTCGGAGATACCGGTAATTTCGGCGGTAGGTCATGAAGTTGATTACAGTATCGCCGACTTCGTTGCCGACCTCAGAGCAGCGACACCCTCGGCCGCCGCTGAGCTAACTTCCCCAGATCAGATTGACTGGATAGGCCATTTTTCATCCTCAGAACGGCGACTGACCAGCTCTATCGATGGAAGACTCCAAAGCCTATCCCAACGTGCCGACTGGCTGGAAAAACGTTTAAGCAGCCGTAGCCCACAGCAGCAGCTAGACATCCTAGGGCAGCGCTTAAGTCACATGAGCTATAAGCTCAATGCATCGCTTCCCCGGACAATCAGTCACATTACGCAGCGGCAACAAAGGCTACTAAACAGGCTGAAAGCCGCATCCCCCATCCAAAGCATCTCGCGCTTCGAATCTTGTCTGGCGCCATTGCTGCCGAAACTGCACGCAGCAGCAAGCCACCACCTAGAAACCCAGCAAAATCGTTTATCAGTCAATAGTGCTAAATTACATGCAGTCAGCCCTCTGGCGACATTGGGCCGCGGTTACGGCATCGTGCAGAATCAAGCTGGCGAAGTGATTTCTAAAACTAGCCAAGTGAATATTGGTGAACGGATTCAAATTAAGCTGTCTGAAGGGTCTCTCAAAGCGGAAGTGACTTGCGACAATGCTTGATACGGTCGACATGCTCAAAAGTTACCGAACCCCTGAGGTTAGGGATTTAGCTTGGGCGGTGCTATCTGCACCGCTGGCACAAATTGAAGGCGAAACGGATTGGCCGTCTGGCGATTGGTATCGCTGTGCGTACCACAACATCGAAGCACAGCTGCGAGAACTAGACCGCAAACCAACAGCGTTGTTAACGATAATTGGCCAACGCAACGCCAGTCGTTTGGGGTTTTATTTTGAAGCGCTTCTTGAGATGTGGTGCGAGCTCGAAGTCGCGATAGAGCGGGTCGCCGCCAATCCACAAATCACCCGCGCGGACGGAAGCACCCAAGGCGCCTTCGACTTCATCGTGAAAGTAAATGGCCAGGTTGAACATTGGGAGTCTGCGGTTAAATTCTATCTTGGACAAGCAAGCCCCAATGATCCGAATTGCAGCCTTTGGTATGGACCCAGTAGAAAAGATCGGCTTGATATTAAGCTGGAACATATGCAAGGAACCCAGCTCCGCTTGGGCAAGACCGCCGAAGGACGAGCTTGGCTTGACTCTCAGGGGCTAGAAATACAACGAACTCGCTCAATAGTTAAAGGCTGCGCCTTCTATCCAAGTGAACAAACCATCGCGACGCCAGAGCACTCCACAGGCGAACATAGTAAAAGCGTTTGGATGGAGTCTAGCCACTTCGAATTGAAATACCGCGAACGCGGCCGCTGGATTCATTTACCAAGGCTGAAATGGCTAGCGCCTCGCAATGAGGCCGAGCTAGTGGAGCATAGCGAAGTGTCGACAATCGACAAGCCAGCGCTACTAACCCGCTGCGAAAACGGCTGGGAAGTTGAAAGAGTTTTTGTAGTGCCAAACGGCTGGGGGAACCCCGCAGCATAGGCGCGACCTAGTGCAGTCTCGCCAATGGCTATTTACAAGTCTCTAGCCTTAGACTTTGCAACGCGCTTCAAACGACGAGCTTGCTTCATCTGCGCCGCATTTTTGGGCTTATTTTTACGGCCTTCAAATGGGTTGGTGCCGTTACGAAGCTCGATTCGAATCGGGGTTCCCCAAAGATCAAATGCTTCGCGGAAGTAATTCACCAAATAACGCTTATAGCTGTCATTAAGCTTATTGGTGCGATTACCATGGATAACGATAATCGGAGGGTTAGTTCCTCCTTGGTGAGCGTAACGCATCTTAATTCGTTGGCCTGTTACAGCTGGCGGTGGATGTGCTTCAATTGCCGCTTCCAGCAAACGGGTTAGATCGGGTGTCGGCATCACCGTGTAAGCCGCTTTATGTGCGGCACGGATCGAGGCAAAGAGGTCACCCACGCCAGAACCGTGTAGTGCAGAAATAAAGTGCAAACGGGCGAAGGTAGCGAAGGGTAAACGCAGCTCTAACTGACGCTTAATCTGATCTCGGTCGTACTGATCAAGACCATCCCATTTGTTAACCGCTATCACTAGCGCGCGACCACGTTCAACCACCATTCCAATTAAGCGCGCATCTTGCTCGGCGATCTCTTCGTGTGCATCAAGTACCGCAATAACCACGTTCGCTGAATCAATTGCCTGAAGTGCTTTTTGAACACTGAAATGTTCAATAGCCAGGTCGACGCGTGCGCGACGTCGAATTCCTGCCGTATCAATTAAGGTGTACTTTTGATCATCACGCACAAATGGGATGTAAATGCTGTCGCGCGTGGTTCCGGCGACGTCTGACGCTACGACTCTTTCCTCACCCAGCATTCGGTTAAGAAGTGTCGACTTACCGGCATTGGGCCGGCCAACTACGGCAACCTTAATTGAATGCTCATCGCTCTCTGGCTCAGGTTCGCCGTCTGGGAGCTCTTCGAGTAAAGCATTAATCAGGTCTACAACACCCTCGCCGTGCGCGGCTGAAACTGCGTTAGGCTGGCCTAGGCCAAGGCTAAAGTACTCCGCCTCAACCATATCGGTGTCCATTCCTTCCGCTTTGTTTACCGCAAGGCGAATAGGCTTGCCAAGCCGACGCAGGTGATTGGCAATAGCTTGGTCTTGAAAATTTAAGCCTTCACGTGCATCAACCAAAAACAATATCGCGTCAGCTTCACTAATTGCATGCTGGGCTTGTACTGCAATTTTCTCGTCAATAACAACCGAGTCGCCCGAAATTCCGCCGGTATCGCAAAGAATAAATGGGCTATCGCCGCGCTTGGCAAAGCCGTATTGACGATCCCGAGTTAGACCCGGAAAATCTGCAACTAAGGCGTCTCGGCTTCGAGTAAGGAAGTTAAAGAGAGTGGATTTGCCAACGTTCGGCCGACCAACTAGGGCAATGGTTGGTAGCATTATTCGAACAATCCTTTGGGTTTCGTCTTAACCGTCGTTGTAACGGGTCCACTTGCGGCGTCCAGTGCTTCTTGTGAATCACTCGCTTCAAGCTTGATCAAATCAATCACTTGGATTTTTCCGAAGCGGCTTTGCATAACAAGCGCATCACCATGAATTTGTGGTGCGGCTGAATAGCCACCTGCGAAACTTTTGCTGAACACCCGAGTTCCGTCGCTGGCTTTAACGCCATGTAAGTTACCTTGGCTATCAGCGACAAGAACGTAATCTTTGTATACTGCGGGCGCGGTCAATAAACTCGGAAACCGACGCTGCTCTTGATCGTCATCGAAGGTTCCCAACTGCCAGATAATTCGACCCGAGTATACATCTAGAGCGTAAAGCTGATTGTCGCCGCCGGCAACATAGAGG
>JBLHFB010000076.1:0-7756 GCA_047614865.1 Gammaproteobacteria bacterium
CTGTTTTCTATGGCGATAAGCGTGACAACAAAGTGCTGCGCTTTTGCTTTGCTAAAAACGCGGCTACATTGGATGCAGCAGCGGAGATTCTATGCAAGATCTAAGAGTGACAGCGGTTCAGAGTGCAATTCATTGGCATGACGCGGGAAAGAATTGGGCGATGTTTGATCAGGCGCTCGACGGGGTCGAGACGGACTTAGTGGTATTGCCTGAAATGTTTAACGTAGGTTTTACCCAGCACCCAGAAAAAGCAGCGGAAACCATGGACGGACCGACGGTTGAATGGGCTACCAGGCTGGCTGCCGGCTTAAACGCTGCGGTTGCCGGTAGTTTGGCGGTGAAAGAAAATGGCCAATACTTTAACCGCATGCTGTTTGTTACCCCAGATGGCAAAGTTGATTGGTATGACAAACGACATCTGTTCCGTATGGCTGGCGAGAATCAGCGTTACGGTCAAGGCGATCAGCGAAAAATTATCGGCTGGCGTGGCTGGCGAATTAACCTGCAAGTTTGCTACGACCTGCGTTTCCCAGTTTGGAGCCGACGCGGCGAGGGTGCTGAAGACTATGACTTATTGCTCTACGTTGCCAACTGGCCCGCTATTCGTTCTTACCCGTGGACTAGCCTATTGATCGCTCGAGCAATCGAGAATTTAAGTTATGTTGTAGGCGTCAATAGGGTGGGCGAGGATGCAAACAAACACCATTACAGTGGCGATTCAGTGGTTTTGTCTCCCAGGGGCGAAGCACTATGGAGTTGTAGAGGCGAAGCTCAGGTACATACGGAGAGATTGTCGGCTGCTGATCTGGACTCTTTCAGGAAG
Organism: Gammaproteobacteria bacterium; assembly: GCA_047614865.1. GTDB lineage: Bacteria > Pseudomonadota > Gammaproteobacteria > JAPPPA01 > JAPPPA01 > JBLHFB01. The sequence continues at coordinate 824 of JBLHFB010000076.1, forward strand.
GGTTTTCCGGCCCATCAGGATGCCGATAAGTTTACGATTTTGTAGTGTTGCGGGCAACCTTCGGGTAACGAATTACTGACTCAGTTTACAGAGCAACAATAAACCCTTTAATTTTTTGGACCTTTGTTAATTTCGTTACTCATAGCTACTAGTAAATATAGGCAGTCCCCTGTTGGGGCTTCTAGAGCTCACTAAAGGCTGCCAGGATGGCTGCCTTTTTTATGGGCGAAGACTGAGCAAGGAGTTGGCTAGCAGCTAAGGCTAGAAGGTTTCACTAGTAAGGCGTTGCTAGAAACTGTCGCTGATGACCACATCGTCAATCGATAAACGCCCGCCACGTGGCCAAGGCGCTTCTGCGGCTTTACCGATGGTGACGATCAATGCAATTTCGTGGTCGTGAGGCAGATTAATCACTTGTCCTACGGCGTCGAAATCGAACCCACTCATTGGGCAGCTGTCGTAACCCATTTCCTGAGCCACCAGCATGATGCTCATCGCGGCCAAACCGCATGAGCGCAGACCTTCGTCGCGTTCGCCTTTGGCGTTGTCGTCGTAATATCCGAGGATATTATTGACCATCCCTTCAATCATTTCAGCAGGAGCGTGCTGCCAATAGCGTGCAGGTTCGCGGCTCCACGCCTTCAAATCCATGCACAGCACTAGCAGTTCAGATGCATCGGTCATCTGTGGCTGATCCCAGGCTGCGGCACGGATTTTCTGGCGCTTGTCTTCTTCTTGCACGCGAACAAAGCGCCAGTTTTGTATGTTGAACGCGGTGGGCGAAAGCAAAGTCAGCTTCATAAGCTGCTGAAATTCAGCATCACTCATCGACACAGTCGGGTCGAAAAACTTAACGGACTGACGCTTATCTAATGTTTGAGCAACTGACATGTTGGTCTCTGAACTCATCAAGCCCTGCTAAATAGCGCGAGCTTGTTCTGCAGCGTTACCGATATAGTTCGCTGGCGTTAGTTTGTAAAGGGCCTGTTTGCCTTCTTCTGGAATCTCCAGATTAGAAACAAACTCACGCAGACCTTCTTGGTCTACACGATGGCCACGAGTCAGGTCTTTAAGTTTTTCATAGGGGTTTTCAATCCCATAACGACGCATAACGGTTTGGATTGGCTCGGCCAACACTTCCCAGTTATTATCTAAATCGGCATTAATCTTGGCTGGATCAGCTTCGAGTTTGCTAATCCCTTTAAGCAGCGATTTGTAAGCGATCAAACTGTGGCCCGCGCCAACACCCAGGTTACGCAAAACGGTTGAGTCGGTTAGGTCACGCTGCCATCGAGACTGAGGTAGCTTATTGGCCAAGTGGTCTAGAATTGCGTTAGCAAGACCTAGGTTGCCTTCAGCATTCTCAAAGTCGATTGGATTAACTTTGTGCGGCATGGTCGATGAACCCACTTCGCCATCAACTGGGCGTTGCTTGAAGAAACCAATTGAGATGTAGCTCCAAATGTCACGAGAGAAGTCGATCAAAATATTGTTGAAACGCATCATTGCTTGAAAGTATTCTGCAATGTAGTCGTGCGGTTCAATTTGCGTGGTGTATGGATTCCAAGTGATTCCCAGCGATTCAACAAACCCCTGAGCAAATGCCGCCCAGTCGACTTCTGGGTAGGCAACGAGGTGGGCGTTGTAGTTGCCTACAGCGCCATTAATTTTGCCGAGAATTTGCACGTTGGCTAGTTGCTCACGTTGGCGACGCAAACGGTGCACAACGTTGGCCATTTCTTTGCCCAAGGTGGTTGGGGTAGCAGGCTGGCCGTGTGTGCGAGAGAGCATTGGCTGGTCGGCATATAAGTGGGCAAGGCCACGTATAGATTCGATGACCTCGTCAAACTGTGCCAGCAGTACTACGCGTGCATCGGACAGCATCAGCGCGTGAGACAGATTGTTGATGTCTTCTGAGGTGCAGGCAAAGTGGATAAACTCTTTTAGCTCAGCCAATACGGGGTTGTTAGCAGTCCTTTCCTTCAGTAGGTATTCAACCGCTTTTACATCGTGATTGGTAGTCGACTCGATCGCTTTAACGCGTTGAGCGTTTTCTAGTGAGAAATTATCAACAATCTTGTTTAATACGTCTAAAGTGTCTTTGTCGAACTCTGCAACTTCTGGAATTTGCGCGTGACGAGCCAAAGCCTGAAGCCAGCGAACTTCTACCAAAACACGTGATTTAATTAATCCGTATTCACTGAAGATAGTCCGTAGTTCGTAGGTTTTACCGGCGTATCGCCCGTCAATCGGCGACAATGCTGTAAGCGAATTCAGCTCCATGCGAGCCCTCAGAAAATGGTTGAGTGTGTGATAAGATCGCGCATCTTACCAGAAACGATAGAGCATCAAATTACTGTGTCAGCGCACCACGACGACGATCACCTAGACAGCGGCGTATCTGTAGCCCCAGAACGCCCCAAACTCAAACGGCCGCCATTATTTAAGGTGGTTTTACTAAACGATGATTACACGCCGATGGAGTTTGTTGTAACCGTGCTGAGCCGTTTCTTTAGAATGGGCGGTGAAAAGGCTACCCAAGTGATGCTAGAAGTACATACCAAAGGCAAGGGTGTTTGCGGCGTCTATAGCCCTGAATTGGCCGAGACGAAAACCGCACAAGTAAATAGTTACGCGCGCGAGAATCAGCATCCACTGCTCTGTGTAGTGGAACCTGCAAACGAATAAGCAAATGCCACGATAAGTGCTATCCCAACTAGCCAGATGGCTGCTAGGCTGACTCCTATGATTAGTAAAGACTTAGAATACGCAATTAACCAAATATTCTCTGAAGCGCAAAAGCGCAAGCAAGAGTATTTGACCGTTGAACACCTGTTGCTGGCGCTGCTAGAGCAAGCTGAAGTGATAGAAGTGTTGGTGGCCTGTGGCTGCGACATTGATACATTAAAGCAAGACCTTGCCGGCCACATAGTCGACAACGTACCGCTAGTTGACGGGCCAGAGGCTGCAGACTTCGTTACCGAGCCGACGGTTGCGTTTCAGCGTGTTCTTCAGCGCGCGATCGCCCACGTTCAGAACAACGGTAAAGACGAAGTGACGCCGTTGAACGTGTTGGTTGCTTTGTTTGGTGAGCAGGACTCGTATGCGGTTTACGCATTAGCGACACAAGATATCCAGCGTGTAGATGTTGTTCAATATATTAGTCATGGCGTTGCTCGCGACGAAGAAGACTTCAACGACAACGATGACGACGTAGAGCATGACGAAGACTCGCGCTCAGATGCATTAAGCAAATATGCAGTTAATTTGAATGCATTAGCTGCTGAAGGGAAAATCGATCCGCTCATTGGCCGTGATCAAGAAGTAGAGCGCTGCATACAAGTGCTGTGCCGCCGCCGTAAAAACAACCCATTATTGGTGGGTGAGGCGGGCGTTGGCAAAACGGCTATCGCAGAAGGCCTTGCGCGTCAGATTGTTCACGAACAAGTGCCTGATATAATTGCTGATTCTGTAATCTATTCCTTAGACCTTGGCGCCCTATTGGCCGGCACCAAGTATCGCGGTGACTTTGAGAAACGCTTTAAAGCGGTGATCAAGGAGCTAGAAAACCGCGAAGGCGCTATCCTATTCATCGACGAGATTCACACCATTATCGGTGCAGGCGCTGCTTCCGGTGGCGTGATGGATGCGTCCAACTTGCTGAAACCGCTGTTGGCAAACGGCGGCATCAAGTGCATGGGCGCGACAACCTATCAAGAATTCCGTGGAGTTTTTGAAAAGGATCGGGCGTTAGCCCGGCGCTTCCAGAAAATTGATGTTGACGAGCCGTCGGTTGAAGAAACCTATCAAATCCTAAAAGGCTTGAAGTCGCGGTTTGAGGAACACCACGAAATTAAGTACACAGACAAGGCGCTGCGTAGTGCCGCAGAACTATCTGAGCGCTATATTAATGACCGTCATCTTCCCGACAAAGCGATCGACGTGATTGATGAAGTCGGAGCAAGCATGCGCTTGCGCCCAGAAAGCAAGCGCAAGAAGACTATTACTGTGGGTGATGTCGAACAGATACTAGCCAAGATCGCTCGAATTCCGCCGAAGAGTGTGTCGCGTGACGACATGAGCACTTTGCAGAACCTTGAGCGTGATCTGAAAATGGTAATTTTCGGACAAGACGGCGCGATTCATACGCTTGCCACCACCATGAAGCTCGCGCGCGCTGGCCTAGGCAATCCCGATAAGCCGATTGGCAACTTCCTGTTTGCAGGCCCAACGGGAGTCGGCAAAACCGAAGTAACCAAGCAGCTCGCCAAGATATTGGGTATCGAGTTGCTGCGCTTTGACATGTCGGAGTACATGGAGCGCCATACGGTTTCTCGTTTAATTGGTGCACCACCAGGTTATGTCGGTTATGACCAAGGCGGCCTATTGACAGACGCTGCACTGAAGAACCCGCATGCGATTGTCTTGTTGGATGAGATCGAGAAAGCCCATCCGGATGTGTTCAACCTGCTCTTGCAGGTGATGGACCACGGTACGCTGACTGACAATAACGGCCGCAAAGCTGACTTCCGCAATATCATCTTGGTAATGACCACCAATGCCGGTGCTGAGGAAATGTCGCGTCCGTCAATTGGCTTTACCAAACAAGATCACTCGCAAGATAACGAAGCGGCGCTCAAGCGGATGTTCAGCCCAGAGTTCCGTAACCGTTTAGACGCGGTGGTTCAATTTGCTCCGCTTCACGAGCGGGTTATTTTGAACGTTGTCGATAAATTCTTGGTTGAGCTAGAGCTTCTCCTAGAAGCTAAGAAAGTCCGCCTTGAAGTCGACGACAAAGCACGCAAGTGGCTTGCCGAAAAAGGCTTTGACGCGAAAATGGGTGCTCGTCCTATGGCACGCGTGATCAATGATCAAATTAAGAAGCCGTTGGCCGACGAGGTGTTATTTGGTGATTTGGCGAACGGCGGTACTGTGAAGGTTACTGTCAATAAGTCTGGCTTAAAGCTCACTACTGTCGCGCCGACAAAAAGCGTTGCATAGCCCATAAGGCTTTCCTCTAAGCGAGCGGCACTGTTCCACCTTAACGAATTACTTGGCTATAGGTGGGGCAGTCGGCTTGGTGTTCCCACCTAGTTTGCTGAACTCTCCAGACTCTAGAGTCTTGGCGACGCGCTTAATGTCTTCTGGTCGTTTCGTAGGCCACCTTAATTCTTATCAAAGCTTCTAGGTCCGCGAGCTTGGATCGGTTGGCCAAATGATTTGAAGGACGCTCAAGAAAGAGTCCTTCTCAAGCGCGGCGTTAATCGGAGCGGATTCATTTCTCCTTCACGTTGCTCAATGAGGCCTTCCTGCGGCTCATAGTTATGCCAACCATTGCGACCATTATCTTTCGCTATATAGCAAAAGTTGTCTATATAGCGAAAGGCATTGCTGGCGCTAGGCTCAATGTCTTTAAGCAATGCAATTCCAATTGAGCCGCCGATAGGAAATGACCTTACTTCCGAGTCGAACTGCTTGCGGGCAAGGACATCAAGAATATTGTCGGCGTAACTTACGGCCTGTTCGCGCGTACTAATTCGGCTTTTTATTTAGCCGTAGTTGGCTGCTTAAATTCCGAAAAATCGCTCTGCAGTCTGAGTGGTCGTTCTAGCTAATTCTGCGACATCAACACCACGAACGTCGGCAACCACTTGGCATATATGCGGAAGATACATCGGCTCGTTGCGGCGTGACTTTGGCTTGGGCCGAATATCGCGCGGTAGCAAGTACGGTGCGTCTGTTTCGATCATCAAACGGTCTGCGGGGATTTTGCCGATAAATTCACGTAGATGATGTCCGCGGCGCTCATCACAAATCCAGCCGGTGATGCCTATATGCAAATCCATTTCTAGATAGTCATCCAATTCCTTTTCGTTGCCGGTGAAACAGTGAACAATTGCGTTGTCGAAGCTTTGACGATGAGCCTTCATTATCGCCATAAAGTCTTCGTGTGCATCGCGCTGATGAAGGAATAGCGGCAGCTTCAGTTCCGAGGCAAGCTCCAAGTGGGCAGCAAACGAGTTTCGCTGTGCATTTCGTGGAGAAAAATCGCGGTTAAAGTCCAAGCCTGATTCACCAATGGCGCAAACCTGTGGCAGTTCGCCTAATCCTCGCAGCGTAAATTTCGAGTCAAGATCGTAGCTTTCAGCCATATGCGGGTGTATTCCGGCGGTGCTCCAGAATTGCTTAGGATAGCGGGCCGCCAGCGTGGCTGCTGCTTGGCTGTCTTTGAGGCTGCTGCCGGTTAGCACCATCTTGCTCACGCCAGCATCAAAGCCACGTTTAATAACGTTATTCAAGTCTTTTGCAAACGCGTCTGCGGTGAGGTTGGCGCCAATATCAACAAGCTGCATCACATATCCTTTGTTAGTTCGCCATTTACGGTTAAAACGATTTTAACAACAGCTGTCGTGGGGGAGGCGACAAATATTTTAACGGCGCTTAAATCGGCTCTCATTATGTTACTATCCTGATATCGGTTGGGGGGGCCAGTTTTTCCAATCAGGACGGTACAAAAGTCGCTATTTTACTAGGCGCTGTACTGCACTTACGAGACAAACGATAAAAAGCTAATATATGTCTGAATTCGCACGCGAGTTGCTGCAGGTTAATCTCGAAGACGAGATGAAACAATCCTACCTTGATTACGCAATGAGCGTGATTGTTGGCAGGGCTCTCCCTGATATCCGTGATGGTATGAAACCGGTTCACCGCCGCGTCCTTTATGCCATGAACGTTCTTAATAACGACTGGAATAAGCCGTACAAAAAATCGGCCCGTGTTGTTGGTGACGTTATCGGTAAATATCACCCGCACGGTGACACCGCTGTATACGACACGATTGTTCGTATGGCGCAGCCTTTTTCACTGCGTTATATGTTGGTTGATGGTCAGGGTAACTTCGGGTCTGTTGACGGCGACGCTCCTGCTGCG
>JBLHFB010000077.1:0-7718 GCA_047614865.1 Gammaproteobacteria bacterium
TCACTGATGGCGGCCAGCTCAGATGGAACCGTAAGCCAGTGGTTTGGTGTTCGCGATGACAACGGCGTTTCTCAACTCACTAAAATCCGTACCTTAGATATCGGCGCGGGCGAGGGTGAGGGAGCGAACTTCAAGCTAATGATCGAGCAGCGTCGTAAGGGTTTCTTAACCGTTAGTGACGCTGGTAACCTGGGCATTTATTACAGCACTTCCGAACGCGAACTCTTAAACGAGAAGCTTATTGAAGGAAAGCCCGTTGCAGGCAACGTTTCACCACGCGCCAATATGGCGATGGTAGAAACCGACGACGGCAAGCTGCATGTCTTTGAGCTGCATAACGAACACCCCGAGATCTCAATTTCGTCGCTCTGGGGAAAAGTTTGGTACGAGAGCTACCCAGAACCTGACTATATCTGGCAGTCATCAGCGGCTACCGATGATTTTGAAGCCAAGTTCAGCTTGACACCTTTGGCCTTTGGTACTTTTAAAGCGGCTTTCTACGCCATGCTACTGGCCTTGCCGTTGGCGATCTCTGGTGCGATCTATACCGCCTACTTTATGTCGCCGAGCATGCGTAAGATCGTCAAGCCGATGATTGAAATCATGGAAGCGATGCCGACAGTAATCCTTGGCTTCCTTGCTGGCCTGTGGCTTGCCCCGATATTGGAGGACAAACTGGCTGGGGCCTTTATGCTCTTCCTCTTTGTGCCCTTCGGGATAGTCTTGTTTGGCTATCTTTGGGAAGCGGCACCAAAGGCTGTGCGTCTGTCTGTTCCCGCAGGGTGGGAACCCGTGTTGCTGTGTCCGCTAGTTGTGATACTGGGTGGCGCTGCGTTTGGTTTAAGTGGACCGGTTGAAGCGCTGTTCTTCAATGGCAATATGCCACAGTACCTGACAAACCAACTTGGAATCGACTACGACCAACGTAACTCAATCGTTGTGGGTTTCGCGATGGGTTTCGCGGTTATTCCAACCATCTTCTCCATTACTGAAGACGCGGTGTTTGGTGTGCCTAAACACCTTTCAACCGGTTCTTTGGCGCTGGGTGCAACACCGTGGCAAACGTTAGTGCGTGTGGTGCTGCCAACCGCTAGCCCAGGGATGTTCTCTGCGGTAATGATCGGCTTTGGCCGTGCGGTAGGCGAAACCATGATCGTGTTGATGGCCACCGGTAACACAGCGATTATGGATTTCAATATATTTGAAGGCATGCGAACATTGTCGGCCAACATCGCGGTTGAAATGCCCGAGTCTGAAGTTGGCTCGTCACATTATCGAATTCTCTTCTTAGCAGGCCTCGTCTTGTTTATGTTTACTTTCATATTTAACACGGGGGCTGAGATTGTTCGTCAGCGCCTGCGTGATAAATACAAAACCATCTAAGGGAGCGGTCTGATGAGTAAAGATTCCAAAGCTCTAACGCTGCGTAGTTGGTACAAAAGCGGCTCGCCTTGGGTATGGCTAAACGCGGGTGGCGCTGCCATCAGCATGGTGATGGTAACCGGCTTGTTACTGTTTATTGCCTCCAAGGGTTTGGTTCATTTCTGGCCGGCGCCGGTTTTTGAAGCCCAGTATTCAGAAGAGGGCGGCGCGCCACAACGACTGATTGCTGAGATCCGTAGCAGCGAAATGGTTGGCGCTCAACGCCTACGTGAAGCGGGTATACCTGTTATAGGTGATGAAGACCTAGAGCGCTTCACGCTTAAGACCGGCAACCGTGAGATCTACGGTTTAGATTTCCGTTTTGGCCTTAAGACCTTTATTAACGACTTAAGTTATCCAGAGCACATTGTGGTTCTTGAACGGCTTGAATGGGGCAACTTTTACGGTTACCTCAAGGAAGTGAAGGAAAACGGCGTTGTTGTTGCCAGTGGCGATCAAGGCTGGGACGAGCTAAATTTTCGACTTGAGCGAGTGCTAGCGCTTCGCGAAGAAATTGAGCATATCGAAAAAAGCGAAATCGGCTCGATAAATTTCAAGCTAGAAAAGCTTCGTCTGCGTGAACGTGGTCTTGAGTTAGATGGATTCACTCGGGACCTGAACCCCGAAGAATTTGCTCCACTGGACAAGGCTCGCGCGATTGAAGATACAGCCTACAAAATTCTAGAAAGCCAGCTCGTTGAGTTGTACGGCAAGATTCGCCGCGACGCGGTTGTGCTTGAAGAAATGCAAGGCGAGTCAGTTGAAATTGGTCTAGATAAAGCGGTTCGTGCCTACAAGCCAAACGCCTATAGTTTGCTTGGGAAAATGGGTCACTACGCCGCTAAGCTATGGGAGTTTGTAGCCGACGATCCGCGTGAAGCGAATACTGAAGGTGGCATTTTCCCAGCGATTTTCGGCACTGTGATCATGGTAATGGTAATGGCCGTACTGGTTACCCCATTCGGCGTGGTTGCTGCGGTTTACCTGCATGAATACGCCCGTCAGGGAGTCGTGACTCGTCTGATTCGTGTTGCGGTGAATAACCTCGCCGGAGTGCCGTCGATTGTTTACGGGATCTTTGGTCTCGGCTTCTTTGTTTACTTTATTGGTGGCAGCATCGATAGCCTGTTCTATAAAGAAGCGCTGCCAGCACCGACCTTCGGCACTGGCGGCTTGATGTGGGCATCACTCACCTTAGCTTTGCTTACCTTGCCGGTTGTGATCGTTTCTACCGAAGAAGGCTTGTCACGGATTCCTCGAACGCTTCGTGAGGGTAGCTTGGCCCTTGGCTCGACAAAGTTTGAAACCCTTTGGCGCGTGGTTCTTCCCATGGCAAGTCCTGGGATTATGACGGGCTTGATCCTTGCGGTTGCCCGTGCGGCTGGTGAAGTGGCTCCACTAATGTTGGTGGGTGTCGTTAAGTTAGCGCCGTCGCTGGCCTTAGATGGCAACGCGCCTTACCTCCACTTGGATCGTAAGATCATGCACCTGGGTTTCCATATTTATGACGTTGGCTTCCAAAGTCCTAACGTAGAAGCAGCCCGACCGTTGGTTTACGCCACTGCATTGTTGCTTATCGTATTAATTGTTCTCCTGAACCTCGCGGCCGTAAGAATTCGTAATACCCTTCGAGAAAAGTACCGCGCCATGGAGCACTAAGATGACTCTAAAAACAAATGAAACTGAAACTATGACTAAAACCTCTGTTCCTGTTGCTAAACCAATTGGCCGTGCCGGCGACTTGTCTAAAGAAGACATTTGCTTAACCGTTAAAGACTTTAAACTTTTTTACGGCGACAAGCAGGCCTTGAATGGGATCAATATGAGCATCCCACGCAACCGCGTGACCGCGTTCATTGGTCCATCGGGCTGCGGTAAATCGACCTTGCTTCGCTGCTTTAATCGGATGAATGATCTGGTTGATAACGTGCGTGTTGAAGGTGATATGCGTCTTGATGGAACCGATCTATATGCTAAAGGCGTAGACGTTGTTGATTTGCGTCGTCAGATTGGCATGGTGTTTCAGAAGCCGAATCCGTTTCCAAAGTCGATATACGAAAACGTAGCCTATGGCTTGCGAATTCAAGGAATTACTAACCGTCGTCATATTGACGATGTGGTTGAAGAATCTTTGAAGCGTGCGGCACTATGGGAAGAAGTTAAAGACCGTCTTCACGAGAATGCCTTTGGCATGTCAGGTGGTCAGCAGCAACGTTTGGTAATCGCCCGCGCTGTAGCGGTGTCTCCTGAGGTTTTATTGTTGGATGAACCGTGTTCGGCGCTTGATCCGATCTCAACGCTTAAGATCGAAGAGCTAATAGACGACCTCAAAACAAAGTACACCATCGTAATGGTTACCCACAATATGCAACAGGCGGCTCGTGTTTCTGACTACACCGCGTTTATGTATTTGGGTGATCTGATTGAATATAACAATACCGATACAATCTTCACCGCGCCGGCGAAAAAGGCAACTGAAGATTACATCACCGGCCGATTCAGCTAGGGGACAGAACAATGGATAATATTAATCTTAGTGATCACATCTCGCAGCGCTTCAATAAAGAGCTGGAAGATGTTCGAAATCATGTGCTTGCAATGGGCGGTTTAGTTGAAAGCCAGCTCAGTAACGCGATCATCGCTTTAGTAAAAGGCGATAGTAAACTAGGTGACATCACCGCTCGTAACGACTATCAAGTTAACGCCCACGAAGTCAGTATTGACGAAGAATGCAGTCGTATTCTTGCCCGCCGTCAACCGACAGCTACCGATCTACGCTTAGTTGTGGCAGTGATTAAAACCATCACTGATCTCGAACGGGTGGGTGACGAAGCCAAGAAGATTGCCAAGATGGCGTCAAGCTTGGCAGATAAGGATCGTCCTAAAGACGGCTATCGCGAAGTGCAGCACTTGGGTTCTCAGGTGCAACGTATGTTGCATGACTCGTTAGATTGCTTCGCTCGGATGGATTCTGAAGCGGCGGTTAGGGTGGTGCAAGCAGACCTAGAGATTGACAACGAATACGAATCCGTTATTCGTCAGCTGGTTACGGTGATGATGGAAGACCCGCGCAGCATTGGCCGCGTACTGGATGTGATTTGGGCAGTTCGTGCTCTGGAACGAATCGGTGACCACGCTACGAATATGGCTGAATACGTGATTTACTTTGTTGAAGGCAAAGATGTTCGCCATATCTCGCCTGATGATCTAGAAGAAAAACTAAACTTCTAACCCGTCCTAGGCCGTGGCAGTGCAACTGCCTAGTCACGAAGAAGCCGTCATACTGTAAAGCCTGGCGGCTTTTTTGTGTCCTGAGATCGCTCTTCACATTAGAAAGGGCGTGTACTGAAGGTAGTCGGCGAAAAGGCTTTTGATTTTTTGAAACGCAGGTCCGCCATAGCGGCTCGGCTATTGCATCAAGTACAATAGACCTTGAGAAAGACGGATTGGCAATAATGCGAAGAACAATAAAAAATAGATTTTCCACAACGTCGATCGGGGCAGCGTCCAGAACAACTAGGGCGATTGGCCATCTGCGATCTGCCAAGCGGCTGACTAAAAAGCTGTCTGGCCAAGAGCCGCCTATCCACACAGACTTGGAGGTTTCCAGGAGCTGGCAGGCTAAGCTGGTTCATATCCTAGGCACCCAAATATTAGTCCGTGGTGAGGTGCCTGATGGAGCTGCGTTACTGGCGATCAACCATGTATCTTGGATCGACCCTGTTATCGTTGGAACGATGATGCCGGTTCGCTTTGTCGCTAAGGCGCAAAGTCAGCGATGGCCGGTAATTGGTAGTCTTCTGTCAGCGATTGGAACGGTTTTTATTGTGCGCGGTGGGCCAAAAACCGGAGAAGTGGTGAAACAGATGGCAGACACCTTGAAGGCTGGCGTCGCAGTCGGATTTTTCCCTGAAGCAACAACAACCCATGGACGTCGAGTGGGTTATATGTTCCCGCGCTTATTTAAGGCGGCGCTTGATAACGATATTCCGATAGTTCCTGTGTCCATTCGTTACTCTCGCAGTGCGCGAGGGCGGGATTCGGCTCCTTATATCGATGACATGAAGTTTCTGCCGCATATTATCGGCATGCTCCGCGATCCGCCCGTCACCGTTGAGTTAGAGTTTTTACCGGCAGTATCTGGAGCTGGGCGTGACGATATTGCCAATCAAGTTCGAAACTCGATTTTACGTAGCTTGAGTCTTAGTGAGTCCACTTGTCAGAAACGAGATCCGCTAATCGACTTTAAACAACTTTGGTACGATCTACGTTTTCGTTTGGCGGATGGTAAATAGTATGACCCTTAGCCCAGTAACTCGAGGTAACTAAGGCCATGCTACGTGGGCTAAAGTGGTTCGGTTTTTTGCTTCTTATAATCAATCCAATCCTGTTTCTGACCGGCACTGATTACATCTATCGTGCTGCGATTTATCAGCAGCCCGGAATTGATGATCTCAAGCTGTTTCCCTATCGCGTGGTATCCGCGTCATCATCGCCACAGCCTTGGCCGATATCAGCTAGCTACAACACCACTGAAATGCCGGTCGAAATGGCGTCAGCATTGACCGATTTCAAGAGCGTTGCGTTTCTTGCGATTCAAGACGGTCAGATCATTCACGAGCTCTACTGGGGTGGATACGGGCCAGAGGTCAATAGCAATTCGTTTTCCGCGGGCAAGTCAATAGTGGCGGCGTTGATCGGGCGGGCACTAATGCTGGGTCATATAAACAGTATCGATCAGCCAGTGGCCGATTTTCTGCCCTCATTTAACACCGTCGAAAGAGCCGCAATAACTGTTCGGCATGTGCTGCAAATGTCGTCGGGGCTCAACTTCCAAGAGTCCTATAGCAAGCCGATTAGCGACACGACAGAAGCCTATTACGGCGATGATCTTGTCGGCCTGATTGAGCGCCTGTCTCCTGAGAGTCCGCCCGGCGTTTCGTGGAAATACCGAAGCGGAGATACCCAGATTTTGGCGATGGTTTTGGAGCAGGCAACTGGCCAGACGGTATCGAGTTTTGCGGCAACAGAATTGTGGCAACCATTGGGTGCGACGAGCGATGCTCAATGGAGTTTGGATCGCCGCGGTGGGATCGAAAAAGCTTACTGTTGCTTCTATTCAAACCCTCGCGATTTTGCACGCGTTGCTCAGTTGTATCTCCGCCACGGCAGGGCGGGCGATCAACAGTTGTTACCCTTTGAATTCGTTGAACAATCCGTTGTTCCTCATGGCTTGCCTGACGCTAAAACAGGCTTGAGAAGCGACTATTACGGTCTGCATTGGTGGCGCCTAAATCACCAAGATACCGAGGTCTTCTATATGCGTGGCATACTGGGTCAATACGTTTGGGTTATCCCAAGCCGAGACCTTATCGTAGTTCGGCTTGGGCACCAACGAAGCCCCGTCAAGCGAGCGGGGCATCCACAAGATGTTTATACTTATATTGAAGGGATCCTTGAAATGTTCCCGGTACAAGGACAGTAATGCAAACCTTTAACGACCACTACGAATTTTCCTGCTCAGCTGCGACGCTGATTGAATTGATTCAGCAAGAAGGTCATTTGGAAGAGAAGCATAAGTTGCTTGATGCCGATATTCACTCTCAGAAAATTCTAGTACAAACGGATACAACTTTTAAAACAAAGGTTGCAAGGAAATTGAGAATAAAGGATCAAGTCCCGGCTGCAGTGCGGGCGCTTATGCCAGAAGTGATTATCTTGTCTCAGGAGTTCACTTGGAACCTAGTCCCGCAGGATGGTGAATACAGTGGCCGTTTCCGAGCTTGGATTGAAGGAGTTACTGGCCAGCTTGATTCAAGGCTGTCTTTGTATGACACCGAAACGGGTTCCTGCATCGTAGGTGAAGGCACCGTAGTGGTTAAAATCCCGTTTGTTGGCGGCAAAGTAGAAGCGATGGTAGCTGAAAATGCTGGCAAGCAATTCCGTGAAGACCTTGCTGCGGTAGAGCAGCTGGCCTTGCAGCAGGCGGGCTAGCTAACCCAGCAAGCCCGAAGCCGTTTAGCGGCTCGCAATAAGCAATAAAAAAAGGCCGCATATGCGGCCTTTTTTTATTGCTCCTCTCCCGAGGGAGAGGAGCCGACTAGGGCGGTCCGAGTAGGCTAGGCTGCCTCAGCTTCTGTAGCAGCTTTGAGGCCAGCACGAGTCTTGTTGTATTCGTCCCAAACAGCTGCCGGTAGACGATCACCGTAAGTTTTTAAATACTCGCCAACGCTATCCATCTCAGTTTCCCAGGCTCCGATATTGACGGTGGTTAGTTGAGACATTACTTCGTCACT
>JBLHFB010000078.1:0-7462 GCA_047614865.1 Gammaproteobacteria bacterium
TTGGCGACGTCTTTTAAGCGCTCAGTTTTAAACTCAACAATACTTACTCTGCGGGCCGGGCCAACAGGGACGTTAAGAATGGTTTCTGGCGCGGTGTATGGCGACACTAAACCGGGCGTCCCTTTCCAGCGGCCACCCAACAATGTGTCCCAAGTAGCGGTGGCCACACCAGCTACTGCCTTCAACGGAGCGGAGATCTGTTGTCGCAAGCTTGGGGAGGCTGCGTCGGCTTTGGCACGCTTGGTACGATTTGACTTTGGCTGTGCCCAAAGTGGCTTAAAGTTCTCGTCGATCACGGGAGCGACGCTAGTCCAACGCGCGACCATTTTAGAGCCGGCAACGCCGTCTACTAGCGCGTGATGCATTTTGGAATAAATAGCAAAGCAGTCGTCTTCCAAGCCTTCAATAGCATGAATTTCCCACATAGGCCGAGCGTGGTCTAGAGGAATGCTGTGCAGTCGAGAAATCAGCTTGGCCAGTTCGCGTTCACCCCCGGGGTAAGGTAAGGCTGAATGGCGGAGGTGGTAATCGAGGTCTACGTCTTTCTCAATTTCCCAGCTCGGTAGTGGGTCACCAATGCTAGTGGGCGCTAGCTTTTTATTGAACGGTGACTCTTCAACCGGAAACTGTTGGAAGTGCTCAACCATGTCGGCAACGTAAGATTTAGGCGCGCCTTTGGGCAATTTAATGCGGACTAAAACACCCACTTGGTTAGGTGTGTTTTCGCTTTCGGTAACAAGAAAAAATGAATCGCCCGGATTCAACGGTATTGTTTTAGGCATATATCCCCCAATGGATAGCAGTTGCGGCACTTATGCTGTGCGCTATTTATTAGTTTGCGGCAGCAGTTTATCAGCGCTTAGCTTATGAAGCACCTTTGTTTACGCTGCGTCTATAGGTCGAAAATCTTGAAAGACGATATTGGCCGGTGTCGAGAGAGGTCGCAATGTTAGGCAAGCACCCCGCCCCATAAAAGCAATAATGTTTTTTTGTACGAGTACAACGTTGCTTAAAACAAAAAAGCCAGTTGGCTTCGCAACAGGCTTTTTGTGGCCGTGACTGTGGGGTGAAAGCACCCGCTAATCAATAATCGCTATTACAAAGAATTCTTCAGCGACGATGCGCGGCTCTTCACGGCGTCGGCAGCTGCTTCTGCATCGATTCTTGCTCTGTCCGCTTCTTCGTTAGCTTTGGCTTGTGCGGCTTCGATCTCTGCAGCCGCTTTAGCTTTTGCATCACTTACTGCTGCTTCTACTGCATCCTTTCCAGCTGCTGCTTTCGCTTTAACGTCTGTAACCACTGACTCAACTGAAGTTACTGCATTGGCAGCTTCTGATTCGGTTTCTGCTTGAGCATCGTCTGCAGAAGAAGAAAAAACGTCCGATACGCTTTCTTTAAAACCTTCCCACCAGCTTTTTTCACCTTCAGCGGCGCTAACGTTTAGAGAGAAAACCATAGCGAAGCTTATAAAAAGTATTTTGTGCATCAAAGTGCCCTTTAGGGGTAGGTTATTTATCGAACAGATGCCGCCAAAATCGCTGTCAGCCTCGTTCAAGCGGCGAGGATTGTAGCGGTATATCGACGCATTACGAGGTAATTTTTCACAGACGGTGCAACGAAAGTTGCAAATCACACAGCAATAATTTGGACCACCCCAACAAACTAAAGCACTCCTCATTCGCTGCGGCGATACACTTAGTCAGTAGTGGCACTTCAAAAAAGTCGGCGGAGCTTTCATGGAAACGCTCCCGACTCTTTTTGCCTCGTAACTGAGTCAATCCAGTTAAATTAATCCGACACGGTGGAAACCGCATGAGTAAGTCTAGCAACATTAGCCCCACTGCCCTGATTACCGGACATATGTGGTATCGATATGGCTTGTCCCATCGAGCGTTCACCAACGCCGCGGGCAGAAGTCTAGATCGGCTATTTAGCAAGCTGGCACAGCCTGCGATCAAAGTGACGGGCTTATCTTTTGACGATTTAATGCTGGCTCGACACCGTGGAATTGACGATGCACTTACACAGGCGATTGACACTGGGCACGTTACCCAGGTAATTGAGCTTGCAGCCGGTTTATCGCCACGCGGCTGGCGGATGACAAAAAAATATGGCGAGTCGATTCTCTACGTCGAGACCGATCTACCCCATATGATCACCCGCAAAGAAACGCTTTTAGACCGTAACCGGCTCCGTGGCCCACGGCATAGCGTGCAGGCGATCAATGTATTGAGTGCCAGCGGTGCAGACTCGCTCGCTGCGTTATTTGATTCGCTTGACCCAACCCAAGGGGTGGCGATCATAAGTGAAGGCCTACTGAACTATCTGGACGATCAGCAGCTTATGTTCGCGCTCAACAATATCGCCAATGTTCTTCAAACCCACGAACACAATATTTTCTTAGCTGATTACTATTTAAACGATGAAATAAAAGGCGTAATTACTACCACTTTCCTCGCGATGCTTAAGACCTTTGTCCGTGGTCACGTGAGCATTCACGACGCCAACGTTGAGATGGCAACGAGGCGCCTCAAGCAATGTGGTTTCACAAAAGTGACCCTGCCAACGGCAGATACTTTACCCAGCAATAAAACGCTCAATGGCTCGATTGGCGCTCGCAAAGTCCATATTCTCCAAGCCAGTGCACACAAGACATAAGCCGGAAGATATATATCCACAGTTGGGAACAGGTGCTAATTCCCTTGCAGTATTACCTATTGATTGTGATCTGATCGCATCGCGATAACGGCTTGAGCGGCCCACAGGCTAGGTATTTTTTGGCTGAAGTGCAATCCATCTGATGCGAAACATCTTGGGTCGGTCAATTACGGCTATGGTGACGAGAGCTTGGATAACAATTGACTCACTTACAAATCCTATCGTTACGAGGCTAGTTAAAGGCGTCTGTGCCTTATAACCGAGGGTTGCTTAGACGGTTGGCCTAGCCAGCCGTTCTGGGTGACTGCCACTGTTTATAAACTGGCGAACTTCATCGGCTAATAAGGCGGGTTCTAATAGCGGCAACCAATGCCCACAGCGGATATCTTTTCGGGTTAGCTGGGGAACAAAATCGCCTAAGTCATCGTAGCTACTGGGTGACAAAAAGCGATCTTGTGTGGGTACGATCAAGAGCACTGGAATGTTGACTTGGAATGGCTGGGGCTTAAATAGTGACTTGAATATATTGGCACGATAAAGCTGCATTCCATTGATGCTGTTCTTTCGGCGATGCTCGCTTGGGTTGGGTGGCAGCTTTTCCAGTCGGCTGACCAACTTGAACCAGCGCCCTGCCAAGCCCATACGCCGGGGATACGGCCCCAAGAACGGCAGGTGAAACGCGAACACGTACCACGACATCAGTAGCTGCTTTACCAATAGCCATAGATTGATTGGCGTTGGGCGTTTTATACGTCGTCTAAGAACTTGGCCGATATAGTCCAAGCCGGGGCCGGAAATACTGCAGTAGGACTTTATAGAAGCGACTAGCTCTGGCTGGTTAACAAAGAACCACGCTTGAACCGAGCCCCAGTCGTGAGCCACTAGGTGAATCTTTTGGCTTGGGGCAAGTGCCCTGATTACTGCGGCAAAGTCGTCAGCCAACTTTTGATGGCTGTAGTCTTGCATCTGAAGTGGTGCGTCTGATGCTCCAGAGCCTCTCACGTCGTAACTCACCACACGGTAATCGTGGTTTAGCAGCTTTGCTACGTCGTCCCACACCGTTTGATCGTCGGGATAGCCATGAAGCAGCAATACCGTTTCGGCATCTGCTTTTGGCCATTCACGCGCGGCAATCGCGACGCCGTCGCCAGTTACAACTTGGTGTCTAAGTGCTGCGGTCATAGGGGGCTCACATTACTAGGTAAAGTTACTCATACAACTCGCCAAAGAAATCTTGGTGGGTGAGATACAAACGCGTATCAAACTCTAGTTGATGATAGTCCGGTTCCATGTGCTGGCAGAGTTTATAGAAGGCTTTGTTGTGATCTTTTTCTCTAAGGTGTGCCAGCTCATGGACACAGATCATGCGAAGCAAGGGTAACGGGGTTTTCTTAAACACTGAGCCAATCCGAATTTCAGTTTTAGCTTTGAGCTTGCCGCCATGCACACGTGAGATTTGGGTATGTAGGCCCAGAGCATGCTTGGTTACATGGATCTTGTCGTCGTAGACGACCTTACTTAACGGCGATGACTGTTTGAGGTAGCTGTTCTTTAAGTCCAGCACGTAGTCACGCAACGCTTTGTTGGAAGCATGCGGATGTGGCCCGTCAGCATAGCGTTTCCTGAGCACGTCGCCCAGGCGCTCTTGCTCGACTAGCTGCCCTACTTGCTCAAGCAGGTCTGGGCTGTAGCCTTGGAGGTACTGTCTAATATCGGGCATGGGTCTTGGCGGTTTGAGTTGTAATGCCTACGCCCTGAGTAACGGTATTCATCGCTGCCGTTGTTGTGGTGCTTTTGACTTGCGAACGAAGTTCAAAATAGAAACTGGCACGACTTTCCTAACCGGGAAGTCTTCAATTTCTTTGCGTACGATCACATGATCTAGGGCGCTTTCAATCGCACATAGGTTTTTGAAGTCACCCATTGCTACAAACGATATAGCTTCGCCGGGTGAGCCTGCACGGCCGGTTCTGCCGATACGGTGAATGTATTCTTCGGGCTTGAAGGGTAGGTCGTAATTGACAACACGGCTGAGTTTGCCGATATCGATGCCGCGTGCGGCGACGCCTGTTGCGACTAGGTATTTGATCTTTCCCGCTTTGAAATCGGCCAACACGCTTTCACGCATGGCTTGGCTTCTGTCGCCATGTATACAGTCGGCGTCAATATTTCGTTTGGCTAACTGGGCAACCAGCTTGGCTGCTCCGTGTTTGGTTTCGATAAAGATCAGCGCCTGATCCCATTGCTCTTCTTTGATCAGGTGGCTCAATAACGCCGACTTGGTGTCTTTGTCTATGGTGATTAACCATTGATTAATCGCGGGAGCGGCTTTCTTGGCGGGTGTGATTGATATTTCAACGGCAACTCCGTCGTCTTTGCTGTCAGAGAAATAACCAGCGAAGGCACGAACGTCGTCGTTCATGGTTGCTGAGAACAGTAGGTTCTGACGCACGACTGGCAAGCGATCAATGATCTTGTCGATGTCGCGACCAAACCCCATGTCGAGCATTCTGTCGGCTTCGTCTAACACCAGCACTTCAAGATCGTCGAAGTACAAGGCACGCTGGTAAGCCAGATCAAGCAGCCGCCCGGGTGTGGCGACTAGGATATCTATCCCGTCGACTAAGCGATCCTTCTGAGGCTCAATATCCACTCCACCGTAAGCCGCCATAGAGCTTAGGTTTAGATGTTTACCGTAGGCGGCGGCATTGGCGGCAACCTGTATTGCTAGCTCTCGGGTGGGCGCTAAGATCAGCGCTCGTATGCTTCGGTCACGCAGCTTTTCGGCTTTGCTAAACCGCTCCAAGAGTGGCAATACAAAAGCAGCGGTTTTACCGGTGCCGGTTTGCGCCGTGGCCATTAAATCTTTGCCAGACAGGATCACCGGGATTGCTTGTTCTTGAATAGGCGTAGGCGTTGTATAGCCCTGCTCTTCAATCGCTTTTAGGATGGGATCACACAATCCAAGGTTTGAAAATGACATAGATTCTCAGGCGGGTAGTCAGCTACGTAGGGGGTGGCAGTATATCAGCGGGGTTGGTTTCTAAATGCTTTAGAAGTAACTAGCGACAGCGATTAGGCGCCTTGCTGCTTGCTTACGGAGCGCCCCTTTATCTAGATGGTTTTTAGTTGCAACCAACCAACCTGCACGCTTTCGCAAGCGGCGTCTGAAGAAACTTTCGATCCGGAAGCGAAAGCCCTGTAATGCCTAAAGTCGAATCTGACACAAAAGCGCTGGATGATCTGAGCTGTCGATACCGTGACGTATGGTTAACTCTGCATTTTTTATATTCCGAGCATAGATATGGTCTAGTCGCATTAGCTTACGAGGCTCGAAAGTGGGCGTAACGCGGCTTAAGCCTTCGGCATCCATTACGTCGTCTAGATGGCGTAGTTGATGAGGGAAAAGCGTGTTGAAGTCGCCAACCACCAATACCGGCGCGTCGGGGTCGGTCTCTTCGATATGATCAATCAGCTGGGCTAGTTCGGCGGCGGCGGTGGCCAGCCTACGAAACAGCAGCATATGAATGTTGATCACCAGTAACGAATGGCCGTTGGCACAGCGAAAGGTGGTTGCAATCGCTGACTTTGAGGTTGCCATCACGGGTTCAGAACCAAGGCTTTCTAGCCGCATGCCTTGGTCGGCCATCGCGTGCTTGCCTAGGGTAATTACCCCTTCAAAAATCCCATCGTTGCGTTGGTAAGACGGCGAGTAGTCCCAACTCATTGGCATGAGTGGTGCGGGTAGTTGTGGCTGTGTGTCAAACATCACTTCTTGAAGGCAGAGCACGTTGGCTTGATCAGCAAAGGCCAGCATGTCGCGCTCGAAGGCCGCGCCTTTACAGCCTTTGAAGATATTCCAAACCAGTAAGCAAAATTCATCCGGCAATGGGGCTGCATCGGCCTCCGGTTGGTGGATAATATTTCCGCCATAGTGCTGATGGCCGCGGAGAAGGCGGAAGTGTTGCCATGTATTCCAGATGTTATTCATGCGGCCATACTCGGGTGGAAAAGCTCGATGCCCTTGTTGCGCTTGTCGATTAGGGCACAAACAAGTGCGGGCTGACTTGAGCGAGGTTACTACCGATTATATGCCCCGTTTAGGCGAGATTGTTTAGCGTTCGTCTTGCTCCTTTTCCAGAGCAGAAGCTAAAACTTGCTGCATACCGAGTGTGAATTCCAGCATGGGCGTGTTGAACCTTTGGCGCATTCGCTGAATAAATCGAAATACGCTAGGGCGAACTACTAGTCCTTTCAGGAGCCGCGTTTTTCGTGGGCTGCGGATCAGCACCAGTCCGGCGACAATCATTAATATTCCTGGCCCCGGTAAGGCAAGCATGACAATTCCCAAAAGCACTATGAGCATACCGGGCAGGTTGCGAATTAGCGTTAGGTATAGCGGCTGCTGCGAATGTGGCGCAGTGAAATAGTCCGCAGGCATGAAGCCCAGCAATACCGCAGCAAGCCCCATCAGTGCAATATTGAGCAATATGACGATCAATCCGAGTAACAGGCCGTTGGTAATCCACTCCATTTATTTTTCCTTGTGTCCCAATCTGTCAAATACAGTTCAGGCTATGACATGTTTAGTACGGTAAGAGTTGCATACCGCTTCATAGACGGCTAAAACAAAACAACGGCTAGCGCTTATGGCAGATTATCTAAGCAGTGGATGGACATCATCTAAGCAGGCCGAGTGCCATTACACAATGAGTTAACAAGCGCCCTAAGGAAACCCGTTATGGATTGGCTCTATATCGCGACCCCAACTTTGTTATTGCAGCTGCTGCTGGCATTGTCTGTG
>JBLHFB010000079.1:0-7443 GCA_047614865.1 Gammaproteobacteria bacterium
TTACCCCGCATATGGTGAAGTGGCTGAGCGGCTGCGATGCCTTGATGCTAGAAGCAAACCATTGTCGCGAGATGCTTCGCGACGGCCCGTACCCCGAAGGCTTGCAGTATCGGGTAGGCGGACATTATGGGCACCTGAACAATGATCAATCGCTCGATCTCTTGGGCAAGCTCGATAACCAACGTCTAAGGATATTGGTGGCGACCCACCTGAGCGAGCAAAATAATTGCCCGAATAAAGTAGAAGCCGCATTGCGTGCTGCGCTGCCGTCGGACAATATCCAACTTACAATTGCTAACCAAGGCGAAGGCTTTGACTGGCACGACCTCACCTACAAAGAAGCAGCTTGATGATTACTACCTTTAACGGTACTGCCGCATTTTCTTCATTCCGTTTAGCCAAGCAATTGGAACGCGTGCAAGGCGTTGTGCCTTCTGCTAGCGAAGTTAGTGCTCGCTACGTGCACTTTGTATGGTCAGACGCTGAGCTAAATTCTGAGCAAGTTGATGCGTTAACCCAGCTACTTAGCTACGGTGACGAAGCGGCTCCTGAGATCGCCAGCAAAGACAGCTTATGGGTAGTACCACGTTTGGGTACGATTTCTCCTTGGGCGAGTAAGGCGACTGATATCGCTCACGTTTGTGGTCTTAAAGGTGTTCGCCGAATAGAGCGTGGCGTGCGTTGGGACTTTAACGTTGAGCTAGGCGACCAAGCAACCAGCCTGGCTGCCGCGCTTCATGACCGTATGACCGAAACCGCGTTGACTGAAGAGGGGCAGGTGGAAGCTTTGTTCCGTCAGCACAGTCCGGCAGGCAGTAGTACCGTGGATATTCTTGGCGGCGGAAGTGCAGCGCTAGCAGTAGCGAACGGCGAGCTTGGTTTGGCGCTTTCAGCTGATGAAATCGACTACTTGGTGGATAATTTCACCGCGATCGGCCGTAACCCGTTTGATACCGAATTGATGATGTTTGCTCAGGCAAACTCGGAGCACTGTCGTCACAAGATTTTTAAAGGCGATTGGATTGTTGATGGCCAGCCGCAGGAGAAATCGCTGTTCGACATGATTGTAGCCAGCTACGACGCATCCCCAGAAGGGGTTCTATCAGCATACAAAGACAACGCGTCAGTTATTGCTGGAAGCCCCGGAAAGCGTTTCTTTCCCAACCCGGAAACTCAGGAATATGGCGAAGTGGCCGAAGATATTCATATTTTGATGAAGGTTGAGACTCATAATCATCCAACCGCAATCTCGCCGTTTGCTGGAGCTGCAACTGGCTCTGGTGGTGAGATTCGTGACGAAGGCGCAACCGGTAAAGGCTCAAAGCCAAAGGCTGGGCTTACTGGTTTCAGTGTTTCAAATCTACGCATTCCGGGCGGTGAACAGCCGTGGGAAGTAGACCATGGCAAGCCAGGCCGTATTGTTTCGGCTCTAGATATTATGCTCGACGGCCCGATTGGTGCTGCCGCGTTCAACAACGAATTTGGTCGTCCTAATCTCTGTGGTTACTTCCGTTCTTACGAACAAGAAAACCCATTAGATGGAACGATTAGCGGCTATCACAAGCCGATTATGATCGCTGGCGGCGTCGGTAACATCCGTGCCAATCACGTCGACAAGGGAATCATGGCTCCCGGTGCGAAGATCGTTGTCTTGGGTGGCCCAGCTATGTTGATCGGCTTGGGTGGCAGTGCTGCTTCTTCAATGAACAGTGGCGCATCAAGTGAAGACTTAGATTTTGCTTCAGTGCAACGTGGCAATCCAGAAATGGAACGCCGTTGCCAAGAGGTGATTGATCGCTGTGTAGCAATGGGCGAAAACAACCCAATTACAGCGATCCATGATGTCGGCGCTGGCGGTATTTCGAATGCGATCCCAGAAATCCTTGATGACTCGGGCCGTGGTGGCGTAATTCAAATACGTGACGTACCGAATGATGAGCCGGGCATGGCGCCGGTTGGTATTTGGTGCAACGAGGCACAAGAGCGTTACGTATTGGCTATTGAGCCGACGGACCTTGCAGCATTCGAGAAAATTGCCAAGCGCGAGCGTGCCGTCTACGCAATAGTCGGCGAAGCAACAGAAGCGCGACATTTACGTGTTGATGACCGCTTGCTAGATAAGCCAGCGGTAGACATGCCAATGGAAGTGCTGCTGGGTAAAGCGCCGAAAATGCTGCGTGACGTCACTCGTCTGGATCGTAATTTTGCTCCATTAGACACCAGCTCAATCGATTTGAAAGACGCCTTATACCGTGTTTTACGCCTACCAACAGTCGCCAACAAGGGCTTCTTGATTACGATTGGTGATCGCAGTATTACTGGCCAAGTAGCGCGCGACCAGATGGTGGGCCCTTGGCAGGTTCCAACTGCTGACGTAGCGGTAACCCTTTGTGATTACAGCGGCTTCGCCGGCGAAGCAATGGCAATGGGCGAACGTACACCCATCGCCAACATCAGCGGCCCAGCATCTGGACGTATGGCTGTTGGTGAAGCAATTACTAATGTTGCTGCCGCTCCGATTGAAGACATTTCAAAAATCCGTTTGTCTGCAAACTGGATGGCTGCATGTGGACATGAAGGCGAAGATGCCAACTTGTTTGATACCGTTAAAGCGGTTGGCCAAGAGCTATGCCCTGCACTAGGAATCTCGATTCCAGTAGGCAAAGACTCGCTATCAATGAAAACCGTGTGGGACGACGAGAAGGGCAGCAACACCGTTGTCTCGCCTTTGTCGTTGGTTGTATCTGCTTTTGCACCCGTAACTGATGTACGCCGGATACTTACGCCGTTACTGAGTCAGCAAGCCTCACGATTACTATTGATTGATCTCTCTGCTGGTCAAGCCCGTATGGGCGGTTCTGTGCTGGCACAGGTTTACAACCAGATGGGTGATGTAGCCCCTGATTTGGATGAAGCAGCCCAGCTGAAAAACTTCTTCAACACCATTCAACGGCTAAACAACGACGGCAAGCTACTTGCCTACCATGATCGTTCCGACGGCGGGCTGGCAGCCAGCTTGGTTGAAATGGCATTTACTAGCCACTGTGGCTTGAATGTCGATTTGTCTGCGCTGAGAAATGACACAGCATCGGTTCTGTTCAACGAAGAGTTGGGCGCTTTGGTTCAAGTTGCTGAAAACCATGTGGTGGCTGTTACTGAAGCATTTTCGGCGGTCGGAATGGCGGACTGTGTAACCGTAGTGGCAACCTTAAATGACATCGACCGCGTTGTGATTACTCGTGACGGCAATGAGTTGCTGAATGAAGATCGGATCGATCTGCAACGTGCATGGACCGAAACCAGTTTCCAAATGCAGACGCTGCGTGACAACCCAGAATGCGCACAAGAAGAATTCGACACCTTGTTAGATCGCGCTGATCCGGGTATTAGTCCGGTACTGAGTTTTGAGCCGTCTGAGAATGTTGCAGCGTCGCTAATCGCATCTGGCGAACGCCCTCGCGTAGCAATCTTGCGAGAGCAGGGCGTTAACGGACAGATTGAAATGGGAGCGGCGTTCCACCAAGCGGGCTTTACAGCTGTTGATGTTCACATGAGCGATATCCTGTCTGGCAACGTGACCTTGAATCAGTTCAAAGGGCTCATTGCTTGTGGTGGCTTCTCCTACGGTGACGTTCTGGGTGCTGGCGGTGGCTGGGCGAAATCTATTCTGCTTAACCCACAGGCACGTCAGCAGTTTGCTGACTTCTTTGCTCGTGAAGACGCGTTTGTACTGGGTATCTGTAATGGCTGCCAAATGCTATCTCAGTTGAAATCGCTTATTCCTGGCGCTGATCACTGGCCTAGCTTTGAAAGAAACCGCTCAGAACAATTTGAGGCTCGTGTTGCTACCTTAGAAATTTCCGAGTCTCCGTCGATCTTGTTAAGTGGTATGGCTGGTTCACGTATTCCTGTGGCGGTGGCTCACGGGGAAGGGCGTGTTGCATTCGCATCAAGCGACGACAAGCAAGCAGCGCTGGTGACAGCTCGTTACGTTAGTAATAGCGGTGAGATTGCCAGCACATACCCAGCCAACCCTAACGGATCACCTGACGGGATTGCATCACTTTGTAACACCGATGGCCGCATCACTATCATGATGCCCCACCCTGAGCGTGTCTTCCGCAGCGCTTCGAACTCTTGGGTGCCAAGTGATTGGAGTGATACTGGGCCGTGGATGCGTATGTTTACTAACGCACGCGTTTGGGTCGGATAGCGTTGCTCTAAAAAAGTTTAGTTTGAGCAATAAAAAAGGTCGCTTAAAGCGACCTTTTTTATTGGCTTTCTGGAGTGACTGCTTAGCTATTATTCTTCGATTTCAAATCGGCAATCAGTTCATTGATGCCTTCTGACTTAATCTTTCTGCCAAAGCTTCTGCGATAGTTTGTCACTAGGCTCAAGCCATCAATCGATACGTCGTAGACAATCCATTGCCCTTCTTTAAGGTGAAGGGAGTAGTCGATTGGAATCGCCGGGCCAGCTTTGGGCGCAATCTCAGTAGACACTAGTGCGTCTTCAGGGTCGGCCCCAGCACGGTATGGAAGAATCTCAACTACTTCGTCGGTGTACGATTCTAAGGCGCCAGCATAGGTTTTGATTAGCAGTGTTTTAAACTGATCACTGAAATCAGCGCGCTGCTTAACGCTAGCTGTCCGCCAGTGACGGCCAACCACTAACTGCGACATGTAGTCGAAATCAAAATGCGGTAGTAGACGTTTATTAACAAAATCGAAAACGCCTTGTTCCTCGATTTGCTCTTTGTTACTACGCAGGTCGGTAAGGGTTTGCTCAACCACTTGCCGAATCATTACATCTGGCGCTGTGGTCGCAGCATAAGCGGGGCTGAGCGCTGCGGAAGTCGCAATCACAACCGAACAAATAAATGACAGGGTAGAACGTTTCATATGACGTGCCTTATTGCAGCTGACCAGTCAAAAACTCTAGGTTTTTCAACTGGTAGTTGTATTCATTTACGGTAAGTAGGTAGTCGCTGTACATCAGTACATAGTTCTTAAGAGCATCAAGAGCCTTCGCAGGTTCCCCAACACCGGCTTCAAAGTTCAAATAGGCGGATGTCATTGCTCTGCGAGCGTCTCTAGCGCCCTCGTATAAAGCGATCTGCGAGTCATTCAAGGCATTTACATTGTACCAAGCTTCAGCAACCTGGAAGGGAATGCCTTTCTGTGCAAACGCACCTTTCGCCATTAACCCTTCTAGTTCGGCTTCTGCTTGTGCGACAACGGCATTTTGGCGCGAGCCCTGCCACTTCCATTGCAACGCAAGAATAGGGGAAAGGGCGGCCTGATTAAATGGATCGCTAATATAGGGGTTATTTAAGGAGTCGCGGCCAGGCGAATAGGCAGCGGTTCCAACTAGACCGGCGACTAGGTTGGGACGCATTTCAGACTCCTTGGCGCGTACAAGTGCGCTCAACGCATTGATTCCCGCTTTGAGTTGTTTCATCTCGGGCCGGCTGGCTAGTGCCATTGCTTGAAGCTCTTGTAGGCTTTTCGTGGGCAGCAGCTGTGGGCGAATCCTACTTTCTGCCAGTTCTAATGCAGCTGGGTCAGTCTCAGTCAGCATAGAAAGGCCGGCCATCGCAGTTTTCTCAAGCCCAATGGCGGTGGCGTTGTAGCGATTGAGAAGTCCGATTCCAGACTTAAGGGTATAGATGTCAACTTGGCTGATGCTGGAGTCTTCGTCTTCGAATAGTTCTTCGGCAGTTACCAGCGCGCCTTTAAGCTGGCCTCCAGCTTCTTCTAGCAACGCTACCGCTGCACGAGAGGCTAATAGGCCATAGTAGGCCTTGGTGACATCTAGCGCCGTTAATCCGCGCTGTAATGGGACTTCTTGTTCTTGAATGAGGATATTGTTTCTTGCTGCTTCGCGGTAGTTTTTCGCCTTGCCAAAGGTAAACAGGGGCTTAAGTAATCCGCCTTGAAGGCTGGCAAATGGAACCACTCCGTCAACGTCAAAAACGTCATCGCGAAGCGTGGCGTTAGATGCTTGAGGACTCTCTTCAAAAAGGCCGCCTTCTACTTTTGTTGCGAGGGCAAGGGCGCTGGTCAGGTCAATAATCCAGCCAGTGGCACCTTCAGCTTCTAGAAGCAGAGCCTTAGCGTGTTTTACTTTAGCTTGGCGCTCCGCGATCCGTGGATCCGTGGCTTGGGCTTTGGCAATCGCTGCATCGAGTGTGAGGCGCTCCGCAAGGGCTGGCAGGCTGCCTGCCAGCCCACAAATCAAGGCTATCGCTGGAGAGTAACCAATAAATTGAAATCGCATAACTATTTCTCGCCTTTGCTAAACAGGAACTGGCCGATAACCTCTTCTAACACCAAGGCCGATTCGGTAAATTTAAATTTGTCGCCGTCTCCAAGAGTTTTCATATCACCACCGGCCTCAATCGCAAGGTAGTTTTCGCCCAACAGGCCTGCTGTACGAATGCTTGCGCTAGAATCTTTCGGCAGTATCAGATAGTCCTTGCTAACTGACATGCTGACTCGTGTTTCAAAGGTATTACGATCAAGCTCAATACTTTGGATTCGGCCAATGGTTACGCCGCCAATTTGCACCGCGGAACCGGCTTTGAGTCCGCCAGCGTTACTGAAGTTAGCATATAGAGTGTAGCTATTTCCGGCACCAACGGTTTTGAGATCGCTAACTTGGAATGTTAGAAGGAGGATTGCGGCAACGCCGAGACAAAGGAACATGCCAACAACAATTTCGAGCAAACGTGAGTGATTCATTGGGTAGACGTCCGTGGTTATTTTGCAAACATCAATGCGGTAAGAATAAAGTTAAGCCCGAGTATGGCCAGCGATGAGTAAACCACTGTGGCAGTGGTTGCTCGGCCAACTCCTTCGGAATTTGGGAAAGCGTGATAGCCCTGATACAGAGCGATCCAAACGATAACAATGGCGAAAACAATGCTTTTAATGATTCCGCTCATAATGTCGTGATTGAAATCTACCGCTCCACGCATTTGCGACCAGTAAGAGCCGGCATCAACGCCTAAAAGTTCAACACCTACTAGGTAAGCGCCCGAGGCGCCTAGGGCCATGACGCTGAAAATTGCGGTTAGAAGCGGCAGTGAAATTACCCCCGCGATATAACGCGGTGCCATCAGCCGTTTGATTGGATCAACCGCCATCATTTCCATGCCGTCAATCTGCTCGGTAGCACGCATTAAGCCAATTTCTGCGGCGAGGTGAGAGCCCGCTCTGCCCGCAAACAATAGGGCCGTCAGCACGGGCCCTAATTCCCGAACGAGAGCTAAGCCAACCAGAACTCCTAGGGATTCTTCGGCGCCAAAGGTGACTAACGTTCGATAACCCTGCAAGGCGAGAACCATGCCAACGAACGTCCCAGCGACCACAATAATAACCAGCGACAGATTACCAATCGCGTAGATCTGTTGAACAATTAACCTTGGCCGAAGCAGGGCCG
>JBLHFB010000080.1:0-7342 GCA_047614865.1 Gammaproteobacteria bacterium
CGACATGCCGGTAGGAGCGAGGAAAAATGGCACATCTATTTCTGCACCCAGAATTTGGGTTTTAGTCGTTATATTGTCTATATCCACCAAGTAATTAGGCATCAGCTCGTAGTCTGAAAATGCCTCAGTGTTGCGGCGCTTAGTCCACTCGTCATCCGCCGCCCCATCAATGTAATGAAACATCGGCGCTGGCAAACGGCGCTCCGCCATACGCCGTAAGTCTTCTATGTTGTTACATTGGGAGAGTTTCATCATCGGCAATCATGCTTAACGAGGGCAACAGAGTACTGCGAAAACCACGCTAAATTCAAAAAAACAGTTACGCTTATATTTCTCGGTGAAATGCTGTGCGGGGTTTTCAAAGTGTGGGTGTTGCTAGTTGAAACCCCACAAAGCCAATCCACGATGCCGCCAATAGAATCCAAGGCAGCTTAGAAGCTTTTGCTGGTTTCAGCTCAGTAACCGCTGCAGAATATTCCTCCTCAGCAGCATCCGCTTTCGCCTTTACTTTCTTGCCCTGCTTATCCAACTCGCGGCGGCGTTCTTTGTAAGTCTTTTTGTACTGGTCAATCCCCTTCTGGATCCCCTGAGCAATCAACTTTGTCTGCGCCTTGGTTTGCTCAGGGCGCTGAGTACTTTTAGCGATACGCATTGCTTCCGCGACAGTTTCCGGCGATGGGGCTTGAGATGGCGTTTGTTTGGCTTTGTTGCTCATACTTGTCTTGCGAGTCGGTGATTGGTCTACACTGACGGAATCAAAACACGCCGTCAATCTTCTTACGCTGACCTTATCCAAGCCTCTTGTTTAGATTGTGATTGTTGTTAAGAATCGCGAGGCCTAAGCCTATAAAAAATCACAGAGAAAATAGCTAACGCCCCGATACTCGCAACGGCCAACGGGGCAAATAGCAATAATGGCAGCAGCCAGACAAGCCACCAACGCGGCATACCTTGGCTTGGTTTTTCAGGCAACGACAACCTGCCAGCTTTACGCCGTTTCCACCAGATCCATAAACCGCTTAAAGAAAGCATCGAGATCAGCAAGGAACCAACGGCGGCAATAATCTGCGTTGGCAATCCTGCAACCTTGCCAGTGTGTAGCGGATACATTAGGCCGAAAACCTTGCTGGTGAAATCCAGCTGCGACCAAGAGATTTGCTGCAACACTTCACCGGTCTGTGGGTGAAACCATGTTTTGCTGAACAGCCACGAATGGCGGCCCATGTCGTTGCTTACTTGGACGTTGCCATTGGGCGAAAAAGGCAGCAGCAGGAAGAACTGATCGCTGCCGGATTGTAGATTGTGTTGCTCAATGAACACATCTACTGACAAGCGTGGCGAGTCTGCAAGAAACTCCACATCCGGCCCAGCTGAGCGCGCGCTTAGTGCCCCACCCAATTCAAAGGTGGCTGCTAACATTGTTTTACCCGCCACCATGGTAAAGAATGATCCGGTGAGCACAAAAAGCAGACATAGCGGGATAAGCCAGAAACCAACAACCGCGTGAATATCACGCCAGAAGCTGCGACCGGTGTTGCTGAACCTTGGCAACCAACCGCCACCCAGCTTTTTACGATTTGGCCACCAAAGCAACAATCCAAGCCACACCGTAATCAAAAGCCAGCCGGTGCTTAGTTCAACCAACAGCCGACCCGGTAGTCCGCCAAATAGACTGCTGTGCAACTCAAGGACTGGCGCCATGGCTCCGCCAGGTGACTTGCGATGGGCAAGCACTTCTCCGCTATGCGGATCAACAAAAATCAAACTCATGCCATCGTTATCGAAGTAGCTGAACTGGACGCTATAGCCCGGGCCTTCGACGGCCACGGCGGTGAGCTTTTTGCCTGGAAACTTCGTGGCTACTTGCTCGAATAGCTGCTGGTACGGAAGTCGCTCACACAGCTCACAAGCAGGGTGCATCATCCCTTCGTCAACAACGCGCTGAAGCTGCGGAGCAAAGGCGAAGATTGCACCGGTAATCGAAACCACAAGCAGCACTGGCGAAACCAGCAAACCGACGAGCAGATGCCAGCGGTAGATTAAACTCAACATGATTTGTTCTAACTCGACAATCTATACGAGCATATCAACTTGCTCGCCGATCCCTTGCTCACAAGCACGGCGATACACAAGCTCTGCAGCGACAAGGTCCTGCGTGACATTGCCTAACGATTTGTAGATTGTTATCTCAGCGTCAGATAAGCGGCCCGCTGACCTGCCAGCTACCACGTCACCAATTTCGCCACTAATTTGATCTGGGCTAAAATCGCCCTCGCTAATTGGTATCAGAAGATCTCCCGCCTCTTTCATTGCAGCAAAAGTGAGTTCAACGAACACCGACGCCTTGGAAATCCCTTTGCTATCCATTTCTCGGTGAGCAGGATCATGAGCGCCAACCAAGTTGATATGAGTGCCAGCCTTTAGCCACGCACCTTTGATTACAGGCTCTTGGCTACCGGTGACCGCACAAACCACGTCGCATTCCGACGCCTGTTGCGATGTTCCTGCGCTAACGGGAATGCCAGTGCGCTGGCTTTGTGCAGCGGCGAAGGCTACCGCCTTCTCAGAGGAGCGGCCCCACACTATGATGCTTTCAATATTGGGTCTGACGCTAAGAACCGCTTCAATATGGGTTTCTGCTTGCACCCCATAGCCCAGGATACCGAGAGTATCCACACCCTCACGTGCAAGCAGGCGGGTTGCCAGCCCGCTGGCTGCAGCCGTGCGGATGGCGGTGATAGATGCTGCTTCAATCGTCGCTACGGTGGCGCCGGTCTGATAGTCAAAAAGAATCACAACGCCTTGAATCGCTGGGCGGCCTTGGATTGGGTTATCTGGGTGCAGACTTATGATTTTGGCACCATAAATCGCAGGATTCGGGCTTATACCGGGCATCGCGCCGAGCAAATCACGTCCATTTGGCAGGTGAATGAAAATACGTTGCGGAGCAATCATCTCTCTAGCACTCGCCGCCGCTTGAGCCACCGCCATCGCATCAATGCAGTCAGCCATTGGCAGAAGTTGTTTTACTTGTGATGCGGTAATTATTTTCATCTGAGTCTCACGCTTTTCGCCGTTGGCTAGGTTGCGGCAAAGGGCTGAGCGTTAATCGCCGGCGTTTTCCCATTAATCAAATCGGCACATATCTGAGCTGAACCAACCGCTTTAGTTAACCCTAGATGGCCATGGCCAAAATTGACAGAAAGGCCCGGTAATAAGGTTGGGCCAATTACAGGCCGGCAATCACTAGTCATAGGCCGCAGGCAAGCCCACGCCATGTGCTCAACGCCTTTTACTTGCGCCGCCAAGCTTGGGAAAAGTTGCTCCAACTGTTCGGACAGACGTGCGATGCGTTGAGGATGAGGCACGGTGTTGTAACCAGTGAATTCGGCAAAGCCGGCAATCCGCAATTTGTCGCCAATGGGACTGACAGCCACATGCAAAGCATCGTCAACCACAGGCATTTGAGGTATATCGATCTTGCCCTGTGTGTCAAAAGTTAAAGAATAACCTTTGACTGGGCGTGTTGAAAAACGGCGGCCGATAGCTTTGGAAAATGGGTTAAGCAATGCAGCGCTATTATTGCCAGCAGCCACCACCACTTGGGATGTGCGGATTGTTTCCAGCGAGGTTTTAACCCCCACCACCTTACCGTGCTCGATCAGCAGGCTATCAACTTCAACTCCGGTGTCGAGTTGGCCGCCTAGCTTAATAAAGGCCAATGCTAGGGATTTGCTGAACGCATGTGCGTCGCAGCTCGCGTCGTTGGGGTAGTAGAGGGCGTCTACAATTTTGTCTCGTGATTCGACCAGTTGTGGCACCAGTTCGACGGCTCCTTCGACACCAACATGGCGGTATTCCAAGCCAAGCGGCGCTAGCAGTTTGCTCGCAGACATCGGGACCGATATTGCCGCTTTGCTGCGGAAGATCTTTAATGATCCTGTCTTGCGAATCGGGTAATCCAATCCCAATTCTGCAGTGAGCTTGTGCATTTCGTCGATGCTGTAGGTCGCCAATCGGAAGACATCGAGCGTCGCTTCACGGTGTCGTTTAGGGGCGGAGTTACGAAGAAAATTCAGTCCCCAGCCGGTCATGCCGGGAATAGCTTTGGGGTCCAAAATCATCCCCGAGTTGGGGTTGAATACCGAGCTAAATAAGTGCTTGCCAACACCCGGCGAATTCCATGGATCAGACATCGATGGAGTGAGCATACCGCCATTGGCAAAGCTGGTTACCGCGGCTACAGCGGGTTGCGCTTCAAGCAGCCGAACGCTATGGCCGCGTTGCTGCAAAACGCATGCAGTTGCAAGCCCGATTAGCCCACCACCAATTACTACTGTGTCTGACATTTGCCGCCTTGTTGTTTGCCGCTTAGTGATTGCATTGATTGACAGCAGGTAGAGAGAACAGCGCTAACGCCGTCCCCAGATATTCTTTAGGGAACGATTACGATCGGGTCATTGTATTCGAGACCGCTGTTGCGGTCAGCCCTTAATAGCCACGAATCGTCAATATCTACTAGCGTAGCAACGCTGGGCGACTAAAGGTGAGAGCGTGCAACCCAAGATAAGGTATTTGTAACTTTGCTACGCATGGCAGGCACGATTTTAGCGGCAGTTGCAGCGTGCCCCTAACTATGGCTGAAAATAACGCACCTGATAGCCAGCATCGTTTAACTGCTTAAGCAGCCCGTGTTTACCGAGCAGGTGCGCCGAACCAACCAAAACAAATTCAGTAGTGGGCGTCTTCAGCATCGACTTAATTTGAGGCATCCACTGCTCGTTCCTATCAACGATTAAGGAGTAATAAGCGTCAGGCGAATCGTCCTGCATGGGCACTAGCAACTCGTCAGTAAGACTCTTGGTATCGCCTACTTTCCACTGACCGATCAAAGTGGCGAGTAGCGTTTTAAGCGTTGCTGCATCATTCAGCGTGGAGGTGAGCATTTCGTCTGGATCAATCGACATTAGGCTGCCGAGACTGTCCACTTGCGCCTGAATAGTTTCCAAGTGCAGCACTGGCTTGTTGTCTTCTTGGGACTTTCCGAAAAAATGGGCGTCAACTCCAGATACAACCCCAAGCATGTCGGAACTAAGGCGCAGTAAAGTAAGGCCGTGAAAAGCAGGATGTTTGTCGGAATACAACTCAACCGGAAATCCGACTTTTCTACCGGCCTCTAGTAGCGCGCCCCAGTTTTCCGAAGTAAGCATTGATTGCGCGGTAATTCCTGGACCAAGCTGGAACTCTGCCAGCATTGAGTCGCCAGCATTTTGATGCCCCGACACGCTCAAATCGGTTTCAAGCACAATCACGTCTGAGCGTTCATACGCGCCGGTAAATTCCGCTGGCAAAGGGTAGTCTGATTCCCTCAACATGTGGAGAGTGCCTCCAAGGTAGCTGGTATTTCCATCACGGCTTACCTCAAAAACCATACTCTTTGCAGATGCTGCACAAGAAAAACACAGCACTAAAAGCCATGCTAAACCCAGTTTTGAAACACTTAGACGCACTTAAGCGCTGCCTCTAGCCTTTGTACTGTTGTATCAATATCTGCCAGCTTGTCTAAGCCGAACAATCCTAGGCGGAAGGTTTGAAAGTCGGCAGGTTCATCGCACATCAACGGCACGCCTGCGGCAGTTTGCAGCCCTTGTGCAATAAATTTACTGCAGCCACTGATTTCAGAATCATCGGTATAAGCTACCACCACGCCAGGCGCCCCAAAGCCCTCTGCAGCGACCGATATATAGCCAGCGTCTGCTAGCAGTTTACGGACGCGGCGTCCCAATTCCAGCTGTGCTTCGCGGGCAGGCTCTAAGCCTCGCGTAATGGTTTCATTAAGCATCTCATTGAAGCGAACCAGGCCATCAGTGGGCATGGTCGCGTGATAGGCATGGCCACCATTTTCGTATGCCTGCATGATATTCAGCCATTTCTTTAAGTCGCAGGCAAAGCTACTGCTAACGGTGTCTCCAATCCGCTCGAGTGCGGTCGCACTTAACATGACCAATGCAGCACAAGGCTGCCCGCTCCAGCCTTTTTGCGGTGCGCTTAAAAGAATATCGACACCACAAGCTTTCATATCAACCCACATTGCCCCCGAGGCAACGCAGTCAAGCACCAACATGCCGCCGTAGCTGCGCACTGCCTTGGAAACTTGAACTAAATAGTCGTCTGGGAGAAGGATCCCAGATGCAGTTTCGACATGGGCTGCGAACACTAGAGATGGCTTAGAGGAAAGAATCTCGGCAACAACCTCAGCAATCGCTGGAGGTGCAAAAGGTTGAGCGCTGCCAGATGCTACCGGCGCCGCCTTCAGCACAGTACAAGAGGATGGAATATTGCCCATCTCGAAAATTTGGCTCCAGCGGTAGCTGAAAAAACCATTGCGAATAACCAAGCAACTGTGCTGATGAGCAAACTGCCGTGCAATAGCCTCCATTCCATAGGTTCCGCCGCCAGGCACCACAGCCACAGCGTCCGCGTTGTAAACAGATTTCAAGTTGATGGAGATATTCCGCATCACCGCTTGAAATTGCTGCGACATATGGTTTAGCGAGCGATCTGTAAATACTACTGAGTATTCATAAAGCCCGTCTTGGTCAACGTCGGGGTAAACTGATGACATACCTTTCTCTCCGAGTGAACGCTTAATGGAGGCTAATCCATACTTGAGACGCACTATACCCGTAAGCGGTCTGCATTCCCGCGCAGCGAGAACGACCATCGCCGGTTGGTGAACAGTCCGCGCCGTAGCGATATATCCCTGGGGCGGCCGCGACGTAATTGTATCAGCAGGTTTCGGCAGTCTTTATCGGCTTGTTCCCTGCGTCAGGTAAACCGGTGCCTTTTGCTCCAGCTTCCAGCCCGTGAATTGCAAACGAAGTACAAGTCCGCTGCCGATTGGCAATCAACACGCTAAAGTTCTCGCCCTGATTAACACCAATACCGGCCCACTGATACTGCCGTTGTTGCCCGTAGCATCAACCGGCTTGCCATCGCCGAAATCAGCCTGAAAAGGCCCGGCAATAACATGGAATTGATTACGTCCTTGTATTTTCGCGGGGTCTAACACCCAGCCACTAGGCACCTTAAGTTGAGCCGTCGCGGCCAGTGAAAGGCCGCCCAACGCAACTATAGCCAATGCTCTCGTTATACGTCGTAGCGCTACTAATAAGCTCATTTACTAATCCCGACACGGGAGGCTGATGATGCGACTTGTTACTGCTTATGGCTTTCTCCTAGTGTCGGATCATTAGGCTGCACTAATCGCCGACAACCGGCATAATGCTCGCCTTATCGTTTGAGTTGATATGCCATGTTTGCCCCAGACAGTGCAAAAACC
>JBLHFB010000081.1:0-7325 GCA_047614865.1 Gammaproteobacteria bacterium
TTGAGCGAGCCTGAATGGCGCAACTTGGCTGATTTTCAGGTGGTGTTGATGCGCAAGGACCCTCCTTTTGATATGGAGTACATTTATTCCACATATCTCCTTGAGCGGGCCGAAGAAGCCGGCACGTTAGTGGTCAATCGCTGCCAAAGCCTGCGTGATGTCAACGAAAAAGTTTATATCAGCTGGTTCCCTCAGTGCACTGCACCCACCTTGATTAGCCGCAACCGCGAGCTGATAAAAGAGTTTGTTGCTGAGCACGGAGAAGCCGTGATCAAACCATTGGATGGGATGGGCGGAGCCTCAATTTTTCGTCTAGCCGTCGATGAGCCGAATCTAAACGTGATTCTTGACACGATGGTGGGCAACAACCAAACCCAAGCAATGGTGCAGAAATTCTTGCCAGAAATATCGTCTGGAGATAAGCGGATACTGATTATCGATGGTGAGCCAATGCCCTATGCCTTGGCCCGAATTCCTAGCAAGGGCGAATTTCGCGGCAACTTGGCCGCTGGCGGGCGTGGGGTCGGTGTACCTCTCTCTGAGCGCGATCGCTGGTTATGTGAGCAGATTAAGCCGACTCTTAAAGAAAAGGGCTTGATGTTTGTTGGCCTAGACGTGATTGGCGATTACGTTACTGAGATTAATGTGACTAGCCCCACCTGCATCCGCGAGCTAGATAAGGAGTTCGGCCTCGATATCGGAGGAGCACTGATGGACGCGATTGCAGCGCGGTTCACCGACTCTAGACACAGTAAAGAGGCCGAATAGATGAGGCTAAGTCGCTTCGTGCTGCCCGCTATCGTGTTGGCGATTTTGGTTTATCTTGTGGTGGTGCGGGTGCCTCCAGAGCACTTCCATCGCCAGCAATACTTTGCAATGGGCACTTTGGTGGACATCACTGTCCGCGACAGTGACCGTGATAAAGCCAGTGCCGCTATGTCTGCGGTGGGCCAGCAGCTCAATCAGTTCGGCCTAGACTGGCATCCCAGCAAGGGCGACAAGCTTGCCAGGGTGAACAAGCAAATCGCTGAAACCGGTGTTGCTTGGGTGCCGTCAGAAATGGAAGCGTTGTTTGTTAGGGCGCAGGACATTTCAAAGCGTAGCGGCGGCTTATTTGATCCGGCGATTGGAGCACTGGTCGCGCTTTGGGGATTCGGCAGCGAAGATCGTGTGCTCAGCCAGCCGCCTCCCAAGCTGGCAATATCTGAGCGGGTCAACGCTCTAAAACCGTTTTGGGCACTAGAGTTTGCCAACGGTAGTTTGCACGCGCCCTATATAACGCAGTTAGATTTTGGTGCGTTTGCAAAAGGCTACTCAGTCGATTTGTCTATAGACACGCTGAAGGTAGCAGGAATCAAGCACGCGATAGTGAACGCGGGCGGTGACTTAAGGGTAATCGGTCAGCATAGCCTGCGAAAATGGAGCATTGGTATTCGTCACCCTCGTAAAGAGGGCCAAGTCGCATTTGCCGAAATTAAACTCGCTGATGGCGAAGCGGCGTTTACATCGGGCGACTATGAGCGATTCTTTTTTCACAGCCAAGGAGTCGACGGCGAGCCTGTTCGCTATCACCATATACTAGATTCGCGAACCGGCTACCCAAGCAGCGGCTGCATGTCGGCTACCGTTATCACCAACAATGCCGCATTGGCAGATGCCGCCGCCACAGCGCTCTGTATTGCGGGCGAAAAACGCTGGGAAGAAACCATGGAGTCGCTCAATACGCCTCTCGCAATGCTGGTTACGCCTGAAGGCAAGTTGCTGATGAGCGAAGCGATGGCCGAAAGGGTGACGCTCAACAGCAACAGCGATTTCAAAGTGGAAATCTTTAAGCTGTTTCGGCGCGAGCAGCGGTGAAAGCCCCGTACCTAACTTGGGGAGACCGCCTACTGGTTGTGCTGGCCGTCTGTGCGCTCGGCATGCTTATTGGGTATTTGTATCAACCAAAAACCACCGCAACCCATATCGATGTCCTCCATGGCAGCGAGTTGCTATATCGCTTGTCATTAAGTGACGACCAGCTCATCGCAGTGCAAGGTAGTATCGGTGAGTCGGTCATTGAGATTCACCAAGGCCGAGCACGGTTTATCGAAGCGCCGTGTCGTCAACAAATCTGTATTCACAATGGCTGGGTTAGCCACAGCGGCAGCCTAGCGGCCTGCCTGCCCAATAGAATCGCTATACGGCTGACAACCCTAAATGACTGATTCGCTGACCGTCGAGCGGCAGACCAAACTTATAGCGGGCTTTGCTGCGCTTGCGGTGTGCATCCACATTGTTGAAGCCAGCGTTCCGTCGCCTATACCGGGCGTCAAGCCGGGTCTTGCGAATGTGGTCACGCTAGTCGTTTTGTTGCGCTACGGGCCGGCAATGGCGGCTTGGGTTGCGGCAATGCGAGTGATTGCTGGGAGCTTGTTGATTGGTAGCTTTATGGCCCCTACTTTTATTATGAGCGCCGGCGGCGCGCTTGCCAGCGTCTCTGTATTGCTGGGCGTGTGGTGGGCAAACAACAAAATAGGCCGCATTGCGCCGAGGCTCGCTTTAGGGCCGGTAGGATTAAGTCTGGCCGCTGCCTGGGCTCATATGTCAGGCCAGCTAATAATTGCTCGGCTACTGTTTATTCCCCACAACGGCCTGTTTAATCTTGCGCCAGTACTGCTCACCGCCGCCACTGTATTTGGGATAGTCAGCGGGCTTTTTGCGGTAGCCCTATTGAGCAAACTGCCGCCTATTAGTCAGCAACATCCATGAAAACCGATTGGATTAATGGCCAGCTCCAGCGCCTAGGGGATGATGACCGAGATCGCTTATATGCCTGCCTGGTTTTTGCCGGCTTACTTCATCTGCTGGTACTTTTCGGTATCGGGATTCTTCCTGCATCGTCGGTGGCCTATACCCAGACGATTGATATTAGTTTGCTCTCAGCAACCACGGTTGACGAGCAGTTAGACACTCCGCTTGAGTCTGCTCAAAACCAGCTAGGCGGCGGCAATACAGAGAAAGATCTAGCGCCACAATTAGCCAGTGGCGGACGTGCAAACGACCCATTTGATGGCCTGCCCGGCAACTTTGGCAAAAGCCTAAATCCGAGCGTGGCCACCTACTTGGCGGTTGCATCCCATCAAGGCAGCGGAGCTACCGAGGAAGAGCGTTTCGGCGCGCCAGTTCCGGTCGGACAGGTCAATAGCGACGGTGGCGAGGCCTTGGATTCGTGGATCAAAGACAATGTTCGACATCTACGTCTGGGGCCCGACGCCAAAAAAGGTACCGCTGTTGCTTATCGCGATAGATGGAAACGTTGGATGACAATCAACGGTAACGCGGGCTATCCGCAAGAGGCGAAGCGGCTAAAGCTGCGCGGCGAAGTGCTAACAAAAATTGTTATCGACTACTCTGGCGAAGTTAAAGAGGTGGTGATTCTTGAATCGTCTGGGATCACGCTGCTAGATGCAGCGGTCCTTCAAACCACTCGCGGCGCAAAATGGTTTTTACCTTTTCCGCCAGAACTGAGAGCGATTACCGACAAACTTGAATTCACCTATCGCTGGCGCTACGGAGTATAAAAACCACCTAATTTGGTTATACTCGCTGAATGACAAACACCAACCAAACTAGCCGATTCCTAAGTAGTCAGCTGTTGATTGCGATGCCGGCGATGGATGACCCGGATTTTTTCCACGGAGTCACGCTTATCTGTGAGCACAACCCTGACGGAGCGATCGGAATCATGGTTAATCGCCGCTCCGAAACAACCGTCGCAGAGCTATTTTCCCAATTAGACTTGGTTTGCCCCGATGAGAAGGTCAATCAAACCTTGGTTTACTCTGGTGGGCCAGTGCATCCAGAGCGCGGCTTTGTTCTCCACAATTGCGACAAAGAATACGAAGCTACCTTGCAGGTCGCCAAGGACATTTACCTAACCAGTTCACGAGACGTACTAGAAGATATTTCCCGCGGTGATGGTCCTAGTGAATATCTCGTAGCGCTCGGTTATGCAGGCTGGTCTGCCGGTCAGCTGGAAGGTGAGCTAGTCGGTAACAGCTGGCTAAACGCTGAAGTGGATAGTCAAATCCTTTACAAGCTGCCAATCGAAAAACGCTGGAATGCCAGCGCCGCACTTCTCGGCATCGACATCAATGCGCTAAGCACCGTCAGCGGACACGCCTAAATGGCAACAGAATATACCGCGCTGGGCTTTGACTACGGTGGTGCAAGAATTGGATGTGCGATAGGGCAAAGTTTTACCAGCACCGCCAGCCCTTTAGAAGTTGTTAGCGCCAACCAAGGCGTTCCCGACTGGGCAACGATCGACCGAATCGTTCAAGAGTGGCGGCCCACCGACTTGGTGGTCGGTTTGCCTCTTCACATGGACGGCACCGAGCAAAAAATGACTGACTGTTGTCGGGAATTTGCTGCTCAGCTAGAGGAGCGAACCAGTCTACCAACCCATCTAGTGGACGAACGCAATACCTCCCGAGAAGCCGAAGCGCAGTTTAAAGCTCAGCGAAAAGCCGGCACCAAGAAACGTAAGCACGGCGGGCAATTAGACAGCGTGGCGGCAAAAATTATTGTTGAACGCTGGCTCGCTAGCTGCTGATTGGCGCCGTTTCTCAGGGATATTGCTTCGGCGCATCAATCTAGCTCTAGCAGCAACCTCAGCTCGCGTACAATGTCGCAAATACCGATAAGGAACCCCCATGGTTCAGCAAGTAGACGCGCATGGCAATCTTCGCCATTTGCTCACCACGCAAGGTTTGAGCAGAGCCCAAATTCTCCATATTTTGGAGAATGCACAGAGCTTTTTCGACGCTCATGGCAATCTACGAAAAACCGATGATTTACTCGGCACCAGCGTAGTCAATCTTTTCTTTGAAAACAGTACCCGCACCCGCAGTACCTTTGAGCTAGCGGCCAAACGGCTCTCTGCTGATGTCCTCAGCTTAGACATCGGCACCTCAGCGACAGCCAAAGGCGAAACGCTGCTTGACACCCTGCGAAACCTGGAAGCGATGCAAGCCGACATGTTTGTCATCCGCCATTCGCAAAGTGGCGCAGCACACTTTTTTGCCGAGCACGCAGCGCCACATGTCAGCATTCTCAATGCCGGTGACGGGCGCCATGCGCACCCCACTCAAGCGCTGCTAGATATGTTCACCATTCAGAAGCACAAGGGCGACTTTAGGCAGCTCAAGGTGGCGATCATTGGCGACATTCTGTACTCGCGAGTCGCCCGCTCTCAGATAGCAGCACTCAACGCGCTTGAAGTTGGCGAGCTTTGCTTGGCCGCCCCTAAAACCTTGTTGCCAGCCGCAGTAGACGCGATGGGCGCTAAGGTTTACCACGACTTGGAACCGGCGCTAAAGGATGCTGATGTGGTTATCACGCTGCGTTTGCAGAGAGAGCGCATGGAGGGCGCGCTGCTGCCCAGTGAAACGGAGTACTTTAGCCAATGGGGCTTGGATAAGCAGCGACTTGCGCTGGCCAAACCCGATGCAATAGTGATGCACCCTGGGCCGATTAACCGCGGCGTGGAAATCGCTTCAGATGTTGCCGATGGGCCCAACTCGGTAATCCTCGATCAAGTGACCAACGGCATCGCGGTGCGTATGGCGGTTATGAAAATGTGCAAAGACAGCGCTCCCGAGCGGGGAGCCAGATGATGATTAAAATTGAAGGTGGTCGGGTTATTGATCCCGCCAATGGGTTTGATCAGATTGCTGACATCACGATTGATGAAAGTGGTGTGATTGCTTCTTCACCGGCTGGCGGCGAAACGGTCAATGCCAACGGCATGCTAGTTATTCCAGGCGTTGTAGATTTATGTGCTCGTCTTAGAGAGCCGGGGAAAACTCATAAGGCAACCATTCGGTCTGAAGCCAGGGCCGCAGCAATCTGCGGCATTACAACTCTGTGCATGCCACCAGACACCTTGCCTGTAGTTGACAGTCAGGCAGTGATGGACCTCATTAAGCTGCGTGTTGCGGCGGCTCAAGGCGCTAACGTTGTGATGTTAGGCGCGCTGACGCAGGGTTTAGAGGGCGAGCTTCTCGCCCAAATGGCAGCGCTGAAGGCAGCAGGGTGCGTCGGTTTTAGCAATGCCAATAAGCCTATTCCAAATGCCTTGGTACTTCGTCGTGCAATGGAATACGCGGCAAGCTTGGGTATAACCGTGTTCCTCAATTCAGAAGACCCGCAATTAAGCCAAAATGGCTGTATGCACGAAGGCGCAGTCTCAACCGAGTTGGGACTGCCGGGAATTCCAACCTCGGCGGAAGTAGTTGGTCTGGCTAGAGATTTGGCGCTGGTCGAACAAACCGGTGCGCGCGCTCATTTTGGTCGACTTTCCACCGCGCGAGCCGTCGAGATGGTTCGTGAAGCCAAGCAGCGCGGACTCCCCGTGACCGCCGACGTTGCGGCCCATCAGTTGCTGCTAACCGAAAGTGACGTTCGCGGCTTTAATCGCCAAACTCATGTGCGTCCTCCGCTTCGTAGCGAAGCTGACCGAGCTGCACTGGTGGCTGGGGTTACCGACGGCACGATCGACGCAATATGCTCTGACCACCAGCCCCATGAGTCGGATGCAAAGCTCGCACCGTTTCCAGCAACAGAAGCGGGAATCTCCGCGCTAGACAC
Source organism: Gammaproteobacteria bacterium (assembly GCA_047614865.1). GTDB lineage: Bacteria > Pseudomonadota > Gammaproteobacteria > JAPPPA01 > JAPPPA01 > JBLHFB01. The sequence goes on from JBLHFB010000081.1 coordinate 6,634, forward strand.
TTTGATTCCGATAGTGATGCAGTTGGTGAACGATAAACACATACCATTAAGCACTGCGGTGGCGGCAATTACCGCCAATCCTGCGTCCATACTCGGGCTTAAATCCGGTACGTTGTCGGGTGGATCGCGTGGCGATCTTGCGATTGTTTCTCAAACTAGTTGGGAGCTTAGCGCCGATTTATGTGCCAGTGAACAGCAAAACACGCCCTTCCTAGGGCACGCTTTTAGCCACCGAGTAGTCTTGGGTTTGGTGGGTGGCCGGAAGGCAACGGGTTAACGCCTGTGGTCAGAGTCTAATATTCGCTTATAAAGGCAAGCCATTAATAACCGTCTCGCTAAAGCGATTGCGATAGTATTCTTGCTAACGCTGCTGGTTGGCATATTTCTCAGAATTGATTCGGATTTAACTGCTGAAACCGACGCCTGGGAGCAGGAGCTGGCAAGTATGGACGTCGACGCGGCTGCACTATCGTGGTTTGTTGGCAGCGACTACCAGCGCGGGGATAGCGCTGGGGCGGAATTGCTTGTGGCGCTCAACGACAATGATAAACAGGCAATCAGCGATTTGAAAGCAGAAAAACCGCCTAGGATTAGCAGCGAGTACTATATTCAAGGTAGCGAAGAATCACTGATACGTTATCTCAAGACCTACGCCGTAAAATAGGATGGCAAGCTGGCTGAAGTTGTCAGCC
>JBLHFB010000082.1:0-7316 GCA_047614865.1 Gammaproteobacteria bacterium
ATGTTGGTAAAACTCCGTCAGCTCAATGCTCTACCAGCTTTTGCTGCGGTTCTATGTATCGCATGCGTTAGCGGTTGTGCCAGCAAGCTTCCTAAAGACCTAGTGACACGTTTAGACAACAAGCCCATTGGGCTATTCGTCGACTCCTGTTTGTATCGTGCCAATTTAGCAAATCAAGATACTTTTGCGATGCAAGAATCCCTCGACTCAGCCAAAGAACTGCGAGAAGAAGTTATTACTGAGTTATCGCTTCGCGGTATTACAGTCTCTAATGCTCAGATTCCGGCGCTCTGTGCAAGCATGGTAAATTCTAAAATCAACGATGTTTACATCTCTCGTGAGCGAAAGTCAGAACCCGTCAAACCACCCGTGTGGCCAGTGGTTATTGGTAGTTATCGCCAAGCAAGCGACGAATTAGTCGCCGGTGCAGTCATTGCTTTTGCCTTGTCGGCCCCTACACTTACTAACAATTCATTAATTGATGTGCCGCTAGTGGGCACAACCATTCCGGGCTTGATTGCCCTAATTGCCGACGACGTGGCCACCTCACGCAAAGACCGCAAGGAACGCGAAAGTAAACTAATGACGCCCGAGCAAGCACAGGCCCTTAAAAAGGAATTGGGCAGCTCGCTACTTTTGGTCACCACCGAAACCGACACCAGCACTAGCAGCGGCCTCCAATGGACCAAGGTGCTGACCGCCAATATGCCGCTCGCTTGCCTCTTTATTCCGGGGCGAACAGAGGTTTGCAGGGGCGTTAATGTCAAGAAACATAGGCGAATGACGCTTATTGACCTAGACAGCATTACTATTAACCGGCAGACGGCTCAAGAGTCTGAACGGACCTCAGTAAGCAGGCTACTTTCTAGTCTAATTTCGAAGCGGCCAGTCAACAGGGAAAGCTCGAGCTCCGGATTTTCAAGTTTCTGAGGTTATTTTCTCTCGCCACAACGCCAGCCAGTTCTTTGGAACCGTCTGTTTTTTAAACGATTCCGCCCTTCCGCCGAACATCTCGGCAGCACATCGGGTAGCTATCCGTCGATAAGGCGTCTTTTTTTTCACACTGGGTGAAACTTTTTCATGTATATTTACTCTATGTTGCACCGCAGCATTCGCATCTGCCTATCCGAAATGAGAGTTTCCTATGCCAGCGCCACTACGAAATTTACGCGTGTTTTGCGTTGTAGCACGCAAGCTCAGCTTTAAGCAGGCTTCGGCTGAACTGAATCTGACACCGTCGGCAATCAGCCACCAGATTAGAGATTTAGAAAGCTGGTTAAAGACCCCTCTTTTTGAGCGCAAACCACGAGAGGTTGCGTTAACCGCAGCAGGCAGTGCACTTTACCAAGAAATCCTTCCTCATTTCAGCGCCATCGAAAGCATCTCACAACGTTATAAAGAAGACACCGTGCAGCCGTGTCTAACTATCGAACTGCCGGAATTATTTGCGAGTGAAATGTTTATGCCAAAAATTGGTGCGTTTTCGGCAGCGCATCCTCATATAGATCTGCGAATTGAAACTATCCAACCTGGCGAAAGCTCTCCGAATTCTGCCGATCTTCGAGTAGTGCTGACTGATGCGGAATCTTCAGAAAGCAACTCAGAAAAGCTGTTCAATATGAGTTTGATTGCTGCCTGCAGCGCCGAAAACTTTGAAGCATGGTCAGCAATGGGTGATTCCGTTCTCGACACGCAAACCCTAATCACCCACAGCACCGTTCCAGATAGCTGGCGACGCTGGGCCGCTTTGGCCGGTAAAGCGCCACCAAAGCCACGACAAATGATTAGTTTGGATAGCCAGATATCGATTGCTCGTGCTGCACAGAAAGGCGTAGGTGCGGCACTGATTCCCGTGCCGATTTGCAATGGCTGGCTTGAGTCGGGCTCCCTTCGGCAGCTATTTCCACAGGTATTAGAGAGTAGCCAGGCTTACTTCGTAACCACTTCAACCCAGTGCAGTCATCCTGTCGAGCGTGAAGCCTTACGTAGTTGGATAGTGGATTCATTCCAGAACGCTTAGTGATGAGTTTTTCTCACTGAATAGCTGCGACAATTTATTTTGCACATTATGTTGCGCTGCAATATTATTACTTCGTTAGCGGACCCTCCTCTCTCTTGTTGTCCGCTAACAGCTCCCCAATAACATCGCAGGTTATTCGAATGAAGGCTATTCGCAGAACAGCACTCATTCTCTTGGTTTCGCTGCTCGGCTTATCTGTCAGCGCCAGCACTATAATATTCAAGGTGACCGCGTTTGAAGGCGGCCCAGGATTTAAAGAAATCCAAAAAGCCAATTATTACCTAGCGCTTAAACGAATCACTCGTGGCGTATCCGCGCCACTCTCGCACGGTTTCGAACGAGCCTTATCGCTGAACCCCTACAACACTCAAGCCAGCGACAACCTTCAGCATTTGCTGAACGTAAAAAGCTACCGCTAAGCTGAGAAACTCCACTTTAGAAAAGGCCGACCAGCAATGCTAGTCGGCCTTTTTTTGTTGGTGCTTGATAAGCTAGGTTAATTACTCAGAACTGCACTCTCACTACCCTAACCCAGCGCCCATATGATGTAATCTAACTCGGCACACATTTTTCTACAAAAATAACTACTAAGGAACGAGACATGAAAGATTTCTCCAACAAAGTCGCGGCGATTACAGGCGCAGGATCCGGAATGGGTCGAACATTGGCGTTACAACTGGCTAGCGAAGGCTGCCATCTGTCGTTATCGGACGTCAACACCAAAGGCTTAGCTGAGACAGCCGCCTTGCTCGCAGATTCCAAGGTCAACGTGTTCACCGATATCGTTGATGTCGCTAACCGAGAAGCAGTTTTTGCTTGGGCAGACAAAGTGGCTGCCGATCACGGCAAGGTTAATTTGATCTTCAACAATGCTGGCGTAGCATTGGGCAATACCATTGAACACGGCTCACTGGAAGACTTCGAATGGGTAATTAATATCAATTTTTGGGGCGTGGTATACGGCAGCAAAGCCTTTTTGCCTCACTTACGTGCAAGTGGCGAAGGTCATATCATTAACACTTCTAGCCTGTTTGGGATTATTGGCGTTCCTACTCAAGGTGCCTACAACTCCAGCAAGTTTGCAGTACGTGGCTACACAGAATGCTTGAGACAAGAGATGGATTTGTCAGGCGGAGCAGTAAGCGCCACCTCTGTTCACCCTGGTGGCATCAATACCAATATCGCTAAGTCAGCACGCTTAAGCGACCCCGATCTTGCCACCCCAAAGAACATGTCTTTCATGCAAAAAGGCTTAGAAACCAACACCCCGGAACACGCTGCCAATGTGATCTTGAACGCGGTACGCAAGAACAAGCGCCGTGTGCTTGTGGGTTATGACGCCATGATTGTCGACTTCTTCGCCCGTTGGTTCCCGTCTCTCTATCAACTTGCGGTCAGCAGGCTGGTTAAAAAAATGTGGCCAGCTTCCAACAGCAGTAAAGCATAGCGCAGTGGTAAGCCCCAGCCAACTCGATGGAGAATGCGTTTCAAGTTGCATCTGAATGCCCATTTCTAGAATTAGGTGGACGCTTAGAGGTGTCTGAACTAGTCGTTATCTCCATCTAGTAAATTAAAAATTCTCTTGATATTGGCGTGGCTGACTTTTGCATTGGGAATTGGTCCCACCCTAACCGGTATCGTGCTCTACAAAAAGCCCTTGGCCGCTGCATTTGCCGACGGTTATTGGAATAGCTTTAAGTCTGATAAGAGCCGAACACTGGTGTTTTGGCTTGTGTTGTTCGGACCGATGTTGAGCTTTGTTGGTTACCTCTGCGTAGTCGCAGTGGAACACGGCGATAGCGGCCTGCTCCAACGCTTGGCAGTTTTTTATTCTGCCTTGGTTTAAGTGGAGGTTTGGCCTTTCCTAAATCACCGCTTTGGATCGCCGTGGTGTTTTCTTCACTTATGCTGATGAAAACCCACGGCGTGATCTAGGAAACTATAGACGACTTAGCTAGTTGGCTGGTTCTTGGATAATTGGACGCTCAGGCTGCAAGCGGTCGGGCATTAGCCCTGTCTCGCCAAACACGCGAGGCGTAGTTTCGACATTAATCCAACAACTGCCTGTGTCTGAATAGAATTCATCTGCGATAGCACCCTGAGCAAATAAACTAGAACGAATTGCGAGCTCGGACGGCGTCAGTTCAACCCAGCCGGTAACCCACTCTTCGTGGAGCAAGTCGGCAATCCCTAGTAGTAACTCTTCCATGCCCTCGCCACTGTGTGCCGAAACCCAGACTCTTAACGGCTTGCCTTCAGCATCCCTTTCAAGATGAGCCGAGGTTTCCTTCATCTGATCTATTTTGTTGTAGACCATTAGCTGCGGAACCGTGTCAGCACCGATCATAGCCAGCACTTCATTAACATTATCGATACGTTCAGATGCCTGTTCGTCGGCAGCATCAACGATATGCAGTAGCAGTGAGGCATCGCGAGTTTCTTCAAGGGTCGCTCTAAATGCGGCGACCAATTCATGCGGTAGTTCACGAATAAAGCCCACCGTGTCTGCCAAGATGACTTTGTCTCGGGTTGGCAGAGTAAGTGCCCGCAGGGTTGTGTCTAGCGTCGCAAATAGCTGATCTGCTTGATACACGCCAGCATTGGTCAACGCGTTGAATACCGTCGACTTGCCAGCGTTGGTGTAGCCGACCAAAGATACCATTGGAATTTCATTCTTGCGACGCTGAGAGCGCTGCTGATCTCGCTGCTTTACGACTTTGTCTAGCTTGGAATTGAGTGACTTGATTCGAACCGCTAGTAAGCGCCTATCAGTCTCTAGCTGAGTTTCACCCGGCCCACGTAAACCAATCCCACCTCCTTGGCGCTCTAGGTGAGTCCAGCCTCGAACTAACCGAGTAGATAGATGGCGTAGTTGAGCCAGCTCCACTTGCAAGTTGCCCTCAAAGGAGCGAGCACGTTGGGCAAAAATATCGAGTATTAGGCCGTTTCGGTCCAACACCCGACATTGCAGGAGAGCTTCTAAGTTTCGTTCTTGGCTTGGTGAAAGGCTGTCGCCAAAAATAACCAGCTCAGCACAGGACTCCTTAACCGCATCAGCAATCAGTTGAGCTTGCCCGCTGCCAACAAAATAGCGCGGTTCTGTTCGCTGTAACTTAAAGGGTATGGAACAAACAACATTGGCGCCTGAGCCGGCGGCAAGTTCTTCAAACTCGGCTCGCTGCAGAAAGCATACGGCGCCATGAGACACGTGAACTAGTAAGGCATTTTCACCGCTTTCGGGACGATCAAACAAATAGATACTCTCAACAAGGTTACTGCTGCAAAAGTGCAGGAAAACCCAGTATAAGCGGAGCCGAAAGCAGCATGTAGGCTATTCACAAACAAAAACGGCGTGGTTAGCAAGCTAACCACGCCGTAAATCAACTGCCAACCATCTACTCTTCGGTAGTAGCAGCTGTTTCTTCAGGTGCACTCTCTGCAGGTGCTGCAGTAGCTTCGTCTTCAGCCGGTTGTGCTGGCGCAAGACGGATATTACGGGTTGGCACAACGGTTGAAATCGCGTGCTTATAAATCATTTGGCTAACCGCGTTGCGAAGCAACACGACAAATTGATCAAATGATTCGATGGTACCTTGAAGCTTGATACCGTTGACTAGGTAGATAGCTACCGGAATGCGTTCACGACGTAACGCATTCAAATAGGGCTCTTGGAGAGATTGACCTTTAGACATATTACAAGACTCCGCTTGTTTAATTTTGCAAGTGGCCGGTAACTTAGATCCTGGTGACGGGCCGTGAGAGGTATGACTTGTCGAGACACTTGACGAGCCCATCGTAGTCTAGCACAACAAACTTTATACTTATGGTTTCGGCAGGAAGTTTTCGATTGCCGTGGCTAACACCGACTCCAATTGCGCTGACAATGGATCAATTTTTCTCAGGTCAGGTTCTTTTCTAAGCCATGTCAACTGACGCTTCGCCAACTGGCGCGTGGCAAACAATGAGCGCTCCTGAGCTTCAGGTAAGCTGCTTTTCCCATCCAAATATTCCCAAACCTGCCTATAACCAACTGCCCTGAGTGCCGGCAAGTTAGGTGATAATTTTTCATCTGAATACATTTCAGAAACCTCTGCAACAAAACCCTGATCAAACATTTGAGTTAAGCGCTTTTCTATTCGCTGGTGCAGCTTTGCGCGATCTTCAGGAAACAATCCAAGCTTCAAGAGCTGATACGGCAAGTTCTGGCCGCCCTGCTGCTGAAGATTAGCTACCGGCTTCCCAGTGACGTGATTTAACTCCAAGGCTCTCACTAACCTTTGGCTGTCATTTGGATGGAGCCGCTCTGCCGAGTCAGGATCAACAGCTGCCAGCCGACGATGTAGCTCTGTGGGACCGAGTGCATCGAGAACTTGCTGGAGCTCCTGCCGGTAGGAAGGGTCCGCGTCGGGAAGATCATCGAATTTTTCTAGCGACCGAAAATACAACATCGTGCCGCCAACTAACAACGGGATTTTACCCCGGGCGGTGATGTCTGCCATGAGTGAGGTGGCGTCGTCACGAAAACGGCCTGCTGAGTAAGGCTCTACTGGGTCACATACATCAATCAAATGATGCGGTACGCGGGTCAGAAAACTTGCATCGGGCTTAGCGGTTCCGATGTCCATCCCGCGATAAACCAACGCGGAATCGACACTGATAATTTCTACTGGGAAGCGAGAAATCAGCGCCTCTGTCGCGGCGGTCTTTCCAGAGGCGGTTGGGCCCATCAGGAATATCGCTGGCGGCTTCATTACTGCCCACGCATAAAGAAGCGGTCTAGCTCCTTAAGCTCTAGCTGAACCCAAGTAGGCCGCCCATGGTTGCATTGGCCGCTACGTGGGGTTTGTTCCATATCGCGAAGCAGTGCGTTCATTTCTGCATTAGTCAGCTGCCGATTGGCGCGGACCGACCCGTGGCAGGCCATGCTAGAAAGCTTCTCATCGAGGTGTTCGCGTAGTCGATCGCTATTCTGGGTTTCCAGCAAATCCGACAGCACATCGCGAACCAACGAATCGACATCCGCATGTCGGAGTAGCGCCGGCGTCTCTCGGATCGACAACGATTCTGGGCCGCCACGCTCTACTTGAAAGCCAAGTTGTGCAAATAAATCCGTACGTTGCTCGGCGATATCGGCCTCACGCTGACTTACTGACAACCTATGGGGGACCAGCAAGGGTTGCGATTGAATCGCACCGGTTTCGTACTGGGCTTTTAGCCGCTCGTAAACAATCCGTTCGTGTGCTGCGTGCTGGTCAACCAGCACCAAGCCTTTGTCGTTTTGGGCAAGAATATAAAT
>JBLHFB010000083.1:0-7300 GCA_047614865.1 Gammaproteobacteria bacterium
ACTGAACTTTATCAAGAGTGGCATCTGGAGTTGGAACGTCTGGCTACCGATTACGCCAAAGGCGTTGCTTTGATTGACCCCAAGAACCCGAAAAGTTGCCTGTATTGCGGCCTGCAAGCCGTTTGCCGAATTGATCAAGCTGTGGAGGAAGACGCATGAGCCGCCCAGCAGATTGGCAAGCGCGAGAACAGGCGCTAGATACCAACACATCGTTCATTGTTCAGGCGCCGGCTGGCTCGGGAAAAACCGAGTTGCTAACTCAGCGCTACTTGGCGCTGTTGGCTAAGGTTGAATCGCCAGAGAATATTTTGGCAATCACTTTTACCCGTAAAGCCGCCAACGAGATGCGTAATCGGATTGTTGGTGCGATTGAAAAGTCTCGCGACAGCGCCGAGCCAACCGCCGAGCATGAGCTAAAAACTTGGCAGCTGGGTAGGGCGGTTCTTGAGCGTGATTTCGAACAAGAATGGATGCTGCTCGATTCGCCTGGCCGCTTGAGGATCAGCACAATTGATTCGCTTTGCCACAGCATCACTCGTCAAATGCCATTGCTTGCTCAGCTTGGTGGCGGTATTGCGGTGGCCGATGATTGCAACGCGCTCTATCAGCAAGCTGCACGCGACACGATCGACCAAGGCCTAACGGGGCGGTTTGCCGACGCAACCCACCTAGTGTTGGATTACCTTGGCAACCGTGTAGACCGGTTAGAAACCTTGCTCAGCAGCATGCTGGCAGGTCGTGATCGCTGGCTTAATGACCTTGGCAGCTTGCAATACGCCGCTGCTGATGTCGGAATTGAGGCGATGGAAACTGTGCTGAGTGATTTGGTTTGCACTGAGCTAGCTCATGCTCAGTCGGTGGTTGGCGAGTCACTAATTACCGAAATCATTCCCTTGATGCAATACGCTGCGAACCATGTTCCGGACAAGTTATCGCATTGGGCGGAATGGCAGAACATTGCCGGCCCATTAGGCAGCCAAGCAGCCGACCTGCCTCATTGGAATCTGCTGGCCGAAGCGTTACTAACTGGTGGCGGAACGATTCGGTCTGCCAAAGGAATTACCAAGGCATTGGGCTTTATTGCTAAGAGTCCGGAGACTGAGCAGTTCAAAGAGCTTGTCGGTAATTTGGCTGGCGACGAAGCGCTTCAAGCGGCGCTGAATACCGTCCAAACGCTACCTCACCCTGAGTTTAGTGACGAGGAAAGCAACGTCATTGACGCGCTAATCAAGCTGCTCACCCATGCGGTCGCCCAGCTGAAGCTGGTCTTCGGTAGTCGTGCCCAGTTAGACCACAGCGAAGTCATGCTTCGTGCATTAGACGCACTGGGCGATGAAGACCAACCGACCGATTTGGCGCTGGCATTAGACTATAAAATTCAACACATTCTCGCCGACGAAGTGCAAGACACATCGCGTAGCCAGTTCCGCCTTTTCGAAAAATTGGTTCAAGGCTGGCAACCAGACGAAGGCCGCACGTTCTTTGCTGTTGGCGACCCAATGCAGTCTATTTACCTATTTAGGCAGGCAGAGGTGGGGCTTTACCTGCAGGCGTGGGACACGGGAATTGGCGACATCCCGCTTACCCAGTTGAGCCTCACGGTTAACTTCCGCTCGCAAGGCGGATTGGTGGAGTGGTTTAACCAATCTTTCCCTGCGGTTTTTCCTCCGCAAAACGACGCAGCACATGGAGCGGTTACCTATGCGTCTGCAGATGCTTGGCACGAGAGCCAGCCAGCTCCGGTATCCATTAACCCGATCCTCGGCACTAAACAGCAAGAAGCCGCAAAGGTTGTCGAGCTAATCCAAAACGCTCAGCAACAACGCCCCGGTAAAAGCATTGCGATATTGGTTAGAACGCGGCCGGTGCTCGACGAGATTGTTCCCGCGCTGGTAGAAGCGGGTATCGCTTTCAAAGCTGTCGATATTGAAAAACTCTCGGCACAGCCGGTGGTTAGTGATTTGCAGGCACTTACCCGGGCCTTAATTCACCCCGCCGACCGGGTTGCTTGGTTGGCAGTGCTGCGTGCGCCGTGGTGTGGTGTTGGCTTGAGTGCATTATTGGATATTGCTGGGCGCCGCTCGGACTATCCAATTTGGCCTCAGCTGATTGCCAACCAAGACCCGCTGGTACAAAGAATTCTGCCGGTTCTTCAAGCAGCCATCGCTCAGCGTGGAAGGCTGCCGGTTCGCCAATTGGTCGAAGCCACTTGGCGACGCTTGGGTGGCCCAGGTTGCTGTACCTCGGCGCTAGAGCTTAAAGCCGCCGAGTTATTTTTTGAACAGTTGGAAAAACTAGAAGCAGAGCAGGGAAGCACCGGCGAGCTAATCGATTTTCAGCGCTTGGAAGACTCAATCGATAAGCTCTACTCGCCGCCAGACACCAGTAGTGAAAACAGCGTCCAGCTGATGACTATTCACAAATCGAAAGGCCTGCAATTCGACACCGTGATTGTGCCTGGCTTAGGGCGCAAACCAGCTAATGACGACGAGCCGCCATTGCGCTGGATGGAGCATCAAACCAGCACTGGCGAAAGCCATGTGGTGATTGCGCCGTTGAAACGCGATGGTGGTGAAACTAGCAAGCTCAATCGACTGATCTCAAAGCACCACATAGCCAAGCAGCACAACGAAGTAGCGCGGCTATTCTATGTGGCCGCCACGCGTGCTGAAACACAGCTGCATTTCACCAGCACCTTGGCGGTACTCAAATCAGGCAAGCTCGCAGCCCGGCCGGCCGGCAGCCTGCTCGACGCCTTTTGGCCGATAGCAGAATTATCATTTGCTGAGGCTCTACAGGCCTATAGCGCGCCGGCAGACGAAGACCTAGCGAATAGACCAACAAGCAACAGCTACAGCCGCTTACCGCTCAGCTGGCAGGCCGAAGTGCTAGAAGAGGGCATTCAAATGCCGGAAGCACCAAGCCAACCCACAGACGAACAGCCGATTGACTACGACTGGGCCAGCCCAGCCGCAAGGCACGTCGGCTCCTTGATTCATCGACTGCTAGAACAAGCGGCCAATGATCACCTTAACGGCTGGGATGAACCGCGTTTGAAAACACTGCAGCCAAGCTTAGAACTAGCGCTGCAATCGCAAGGCGTCAGCAAAGCCGACTTGGGCTGGGCGGCGGGCTCGGTGGTTAAAGCACTCCGCCAAACGCTAAATCATCCGCAAGGCCGCTGGCTGCTTGAGAGCCACCCAGAGGCGCGTAGTGAAATGCCAATCTCGGGTGTACTCAATGGCGAGGTAATTAACGCCATAATTGACCGTACTTTTGTAGATGATAAAGGCACGCGCTGGATCGTCGATTACAAAGCCAGCCGCCATAGTGGCGGGGATCTCAAAGGGTTTTATAATAGCGAAGCAGAGCGCTACACTCCGCAGTTGAAGAAATATCTACAGCTATTCTCCCAGCGGGAGTCGCGCCCCGTTAAACTGGCGCTCTACTTCCCGCTGATGCAGCACTTACTAGAACTTAATTGAGAACACTCTATGTCAAAATTCGACAACGTAACCGTTACCAAATCTGCCAATGTTTACTTCGACGGCGCAGTAGTTAGCCATGCAGTTCAGTTTGCAGACGGCACCACAAAAACACTGGGCATCATGCAAGTAGGCGACTACGAATTTAGCACCGGAGCAGCAGAAATTATGGAAATGCTTCGCGGCCCAGTTGAAGTTCAACTAGCCGGATCAGCTAATTGGACCATTATTCAAGCAGGCGAGTCTTTCGACGTGCCAGCCAACTCATCATTTAAAGTCAAAGTTCCGCAGGTTACCGATTACTGCTGCTCTTACATCAGCTAATCCGCGTTACTCATGTCTCTATTCGATAGATTGCCCAGCGTCGTTGGCTTGCTTAAAGCCAACAACTCCCTATTCGAAGCCGCCAATAACGCCTTTGACTGGGTGTTCCTGCGTGAAAGCTTGATCAAGTCTGGCAAAACGCCATATCGAGAAATCTTTCAGCAAGGCCCAATGGCCCTGCGTTTCTATCCGCGTCCTCAAGCAACCACCATTCCCTTTGGTAATGGTGAGGTGTTGGCTGTGCAACAGAAGAGCCGCCAAGTGCCGATCATTTTGGTCCCGCCATTGGGCGTGACTACCGAAGCCTTTGATTTAATGCCCACGCGCAGTCTTGCTCGCTTTTTCTCGGCCGCCGGTTATCCGACGTATTTGATCGACTGGGGCAAGCCTGGGGCAGAAGATGCCCATCTTGGCCTCATTGCGTATTCCGACGAAATGCTCGGCGCAGCAATCGCCAAAGTGCGGACACACAGCGGCAACCAAAAAGTGTCACTGATGGGTTGGTGCATGGGTGGCTTGTTAATCTTGCTGCAATCTGGATTTAGTGGTGACAAAGACATTAAAAACATCGTGCTAGTTGCTAGCCCAATCAACCTGCGTGGTAGTGGCCTTGTTGCTCGTTCAGCCAGCGTGCTGAATATGCCTGCCAAGCTAATCCGCAAATACAGCAGCCTTCGTTTGCACATGATCGAAGCATCACGATTTGCGATGCCAGACTGGGCAACTACCTTGGCATTTAAGCTGACTGATCCTGTTGGCTCAGTTTCAACCTACTGGGATCTAATTACCCGCCTGTGGGATCGTGAATTTGTAGAAAACCACAGCACCACATCAGACTACCTAAACAACATGCTGCTATACCCCGGTGGTGTAGTGCAGGACATGATGGTCAGTGCGGCAATCGATAACCAGTTTGCCTCTGGCAAGATCAAAATCCGTGGTCGCGAAGCCGACCTAACCAGCATTACCGCCAATATGAGAGTCTTTGCCGGTGCAACCGACACGCTTGTATCAGCAGATACCGCAGAACGCATAATTCAAGTCGTGAGCAGTAAAGACACCCAGTTTAGTGTCGTTCCCGGGGGCCATATGGGCGCCATTCTAGGTAGCAACGCGCTCGACAATGTCTGGCGTCCGGTTGCCGAGTGGCTGGGTTCACGCTCTGGCGAATTCCGTGGAACTGATGACAAATCGGCAATGACGCGCGATACGCGGAATGCTCATCAACAAGAGAGCTTTGATAGTATTTTCTAAGTAGCAGTCGCCGATCCTTTGAACTTGTCTGTTTGATGCTGGTCACCTAAGGAAAAACTTCCCCACTCAACAAGCTCGTCGAAAGTTTGTTGAAGAATTCGTGTTGCGAGTGTGAATTATTTCCCGCTCGCTTAGTGAGAAATGGGACGATTGACCCCTTACATCCGGAGCTGTTACGTGACTTACACTATCCCCCCCCAAACCAAAAAGAACAGCCCATATACTCTGGTAGCCGCTGCTATTGCCTTTGCTCTGCAATGGAACTCACCGGCTATGGCACTCGACCACAGCCACGCGTCGTTTACTGAAATCCTGCAGCAGCAAGTGACGACGGGCAGGGTGAACTACCGAGCACTCAGAGCTGATCAAGCACCACTGAAAAGATACTTAGATACCTTGGCTGCTATCGACAAAAGCGAGTTCTCTGCGTGGAACAAGCAACAGCAAATGGTGTACCTCACCAACTTGTACAACGCCGCCACACTGAAGCTGATTGTCGACCACTACCCAGTAGATTCGATTAAGGACATCGGCAGTTTCTTCTCTGGTCCTTGGAGCCAAAAGGTTGTGCGGCTATTCGGCGAGGTGATCACGCTGGATAACGTTGAACACGACATACTGCGTGAGGACTACCAAGAGGCTCGCTTGCACTTTGCACTGGTCTGCGCCGCCAAGGGTTGCCCGCCACTGCGTGCTGAGGCCTACGATGCCAGTCGCTTTACTGAGCAGCTGGACGAGCAAGGCAAAATCTATATGAGCAACAGCAGTATTAACCGCGTTGCTAACAACGGCAGCAAGCTGTACTTATCAAAAATATTTGATTGGTTCAGTGGTGATTTTGTTAAGCAGTCGGGTTCGGTCGTGGCCTTTGTGACGCCTTATCTGCCAAACGGCAACGCCATCAGCAGCGACCCAACGGTTCGCTACAGCGATTACGATTGGTCGCTTAATAACCAGTAATCTCCGGCCTTGCGATACATTCAAGAAGGCTTCGGCAAGGTCAGTCTGAACGGCTGGTAGTTTGTTTCCAAGACTCCGTCCGCTCGCCGAGATTGATTAAGTAAGTCGGCTTAGATCAAACACCTCTTTGCACGACAGTTATTGTTCGCCATCACTATAGCGGCCAGCCCTATAAGTCTTACAACCGTCTATACTCTCCGACACTTCAACAAATAATAACTACAATAGGTGGACAGCAACAGTGAGCGATTTCAAACAAAAGTACGGCCCTTGGGGTGTAATTTCAGGTGCTTCAGCAGGCCTTGGCGAAGAATTTGCCAGCCAACTAGCTGCACAAGGGCTGAATCTGGTTCTTATTGCGCGTCGCGCTGACAAGTTGGAAACTATTGCAGCTGCCCTTCGTGAGAAGCACGGTATAGAAACCCGCTGTATTGCCGCTGATTTAGGCTCGCCCAACTTCCTCCCAGCGATTGCCGAGCAAACTGCCGATTTAGACGTGGGTCTACTAGTTAACAACGCTGGCTTTACCAATAGCGGCAACTTTCTCGACAACCCGATCGAGAAGGAAGCACAGCTGGTTGATTTGAACTGCCGAGCTGTGACGTTGATGGCGCATCACTTCGGTAATCGCATGCGAGTCCGTGGTGGCGGTGGCATGATCAACACGGCGTCTATCGCTGGCTTTGGGCCGATACCTTTCTGGGCTACGTATTCTGCTTCTAAATCTTATGATTTGCTGTTCTCGGAAGCCTTATCTGCGGAGCTCAAACCCCACAATATCGACGTGCTGGCACTCTGCCCTGGCGCAACGCATACTGAATTTGCAACCTATGAAGGATTTATCGCTAAGCTGTTGGCGATGTATCCAGAGGAGGTTATTTCTGGCGCTCTGAACAGCCTTGGCCGTCGACGAGTGTATGTTGCTGGCTTACTCAATAAGATAAATGTGTTCAGTACCCGTTTCATGCCACGTTGGCTAACCGCGCTGGTATTTGGGTTGGTTATTCGGGATATGGTTAAGCATTGATCCCTAAAGCTCGGCAAACCATTCAAGTTTAAGGCTCGCTAAAGAGCTAAGAGCTCATTAGCGCTGGTGGAATACAGGTCGGGCGTCGACCTGTAGAGCTAGGCCCTACATACACGATAGCCAGTTCGAAAAAGCAGACATTAGGCTTTAGCGCCTAATGTCTGCTTTACCTGCACAACGTAAATTACAAGATCCAGTGTCTTAAAAAGTATCTAAGAGTTAAGCAATGAAATACCAAGGAAACCCCGAT
>JBLHFB010000084.1:0-7238 GCA_047614865.1 Gammaproteobacteria bacterium
TAATCGCCCAAGGCCGAGTTTGGTCAGGAATCGACGCCAAAGAGCGTGGCTTGGTCGACGAACTAGGCGGGCTAACAGCAGCAACTAAACACGCCGCTGAACTAGCAGGATTGTCGGGCGGCTGGCAAACGAAGGTAAGCTACCCAACACGCAGCCCACTTGAAGAATTCCTACATGAAAGTGCCTTTGGTGCAGCCTCGACAAATATCGCCTCAACCAGCCTTAGCAAACTCGTTACTAGCGTAGCAACCGCATTTTCAACACCAGAGAATATAGCTCTGATTAAGCTTCAGTCTGTATTGGGGAATAGTGCCACCGCCAGGATGTTGCAGCAAAATCTGCTTCAACCTCCTGCTAATGCACAGCAGGCTCTTTACGCTGTTTGTGCTTGTGATGTGACTAGTGACTAAAATCGACTTCTAGTCGTATCCCGGCAACCACTCAGCAATCGGCTTGCCCGCGCCGCGAATCCAAAGCTGGCTTTCGTTGAGCGTCGAAACGCACGGATTATGGCCGACACATTGCTAAAGCAGCGCTTCAGTTCGCCGGGAATAGATTGGGCTGGCGGAAGCCTGGAACGCATTGGCGAACAAAGAGAACTTTATATACAAGCACTTAGAGAAGCTGATGCCGGAGATGTCCGGTTACTACTTTCTGGTTTTTATCTACTAGACGGGTAAGCGGATTCTCTAATCAGGAGTGATTTTGTCAAAAGAGCAGCCAACCTAGTTCCATACAAGTGAAGTAAATGCTGAATGTCAAAATTTTCCCCTACGACATTAAGCGTCCACCTATAGTGGTTGTTTTTGGCATCGAGTACCGGCAGTGATGAATATTCATACTTGAGATTAAGTATCAAGACGATTTCGGCATCATCAATGGCTTGTTCAACGACGGTTTGGTCAAATAAAACTATATTTTCACCGGTTGCCGCTGAGCTGTTAAATTTGATTCTATCAACACCTAGTTGCCTGATGCCGTTAGAGATTAGCTGAGTTATCGAATAGTGTGACCGCTCAGAAGGAGGTGCTGCTTAATTGCCCTAGAGTGTGAAGCTGGGCATGTGTATCCAATAATTGATCCGAGTCGCAGACTTGTTGTTTTTAGGTGCCTACTATCTCCGTTAAGTCGCCAGCAACCCAACCAGCGTCTGATAATAAATTTCTTCCAACAAATCTAAGCTTTCAACATCGACACATTCATTAATCTGGTGAATGGTTGCGTTGATTGGGCCAAGCTCTAGCACTTGTGCACCAGTAGGGGCGACGAAGCGTCCGTCTGATGTTCCGCCGGAGGTGGAGAGTTCTGCGGGTTGGCCTAGGACGTTTTCGATCGCTGCGTTGCAGGCGTCTACTAGGGCGCCTGCTTCGGTTAGGAACGGTTCGCCGGATAGGCGCCAGTCGATGTTGTATTCAAAACCGTGTTGGTCTAGTACGTCGGTGACTTTTTTCTTCAGTTCGGCTTCCGTAGTTTCTGTGCAGTAGCGAAAGTTGAACTGGAGGTTTACTACGCCGGGGATAACGTTCTCTGCACCGGTGCCACCGTCGATATTGGGGATTTGGAAGCTGGTTGGCGGGAAGTGGTCGTTGCCGCGATCCCATTCAATTTCTGATAATTCAGAAAGTGCCGGAAGCGCAAGATGAATTGGATTTTTGGCTAGGTGAGGGTAGGCAACATGGCCTTGTTTGCCAATCACGGTTAGGCGGCCGTTGAGTGAGCCGCGGCGGCCATTTTTTATGATGTCGCCAAAGCGTTTTGAGCTTGAAGGTTCGCCTACTAGGCAGTAATCAATAAGGTCACCGCGTTCTTGTAGTGCTGGAATAACCTTGCGTATGCCATTGATTGATGGGCCTTCTTCGTCAGACGTAAGTAGTAGCGCTACACGGCCGTTGTGATTTGGGTGGTCTTTTACAAAGCGTCCTAGGGCGATTGTCATCGCGGCAACGCTGCCTTTCATGTCGGCTGAGCCACGGCCGTATAGCAGTCCATCACGCACGGTTGGGCTGAAGGGCGGTGAGGTCCATTCTTCTACTGGGCCGGTTGGGACTACGTCGGTATGGCCAAGGAAGGCGAGCAATGGGCCGCCGGTTCCGTGAACGGCCCATAGGTTTACTACATCTTCAAAGTCTATTTGCTCACATTGAAAACCAAGCGGTGCAAGGCGTGCGGTTAGCAGCGGTTGGCAACCTGCGTCGTCAGGGGTAACTGATGGGCGACTGATTAAGTCGCAGCTGAGATCGAATACATCTGACATGGTGATTTCGCTGTGGAAGGTGATCGTTGTTGTGCTGGAGGCAGGGGCAAGGAAATGTAGGGCTAATTAGACGATTAGAGTACGTTGCCAGTGAGCATTGTTAAAGCCGACAATAATTCCGCGGGGTGTTTCTAAGACGGGACGCTTGATCATCGCGACGTGTTCGAGCATTAAGGCTATCGCCTTTTCCTCATCCACTTTTTTCTTCTGCTTGTCTGGCAACTGTCGCCAGGTGGTGCCGCGCTTGTTAAGTAGCGCTTCCCAACCTAGCTCAGCACACCAGCCACGCAGCTTGGTTTCTTCCAAGCCGTTCTTACGGAAATCATGGAACTGGTGATCTACGTCGTATTCAGTGAGCCATTTGCGAGATTTACGCACGGTGTCACAGTTTGGAATTCCATAGATGATCATGAGTTTTACCCGGGTTCTATTCGCCCAGATGGGCAAAGGTCGTCGATACGGTCGGCGGTTATTGGTTGCTGTCTAGGGATCTACGCAGTGCAATCCGTATGTCGCGCTGCAAGTCGTATCCTTTGATCGGCGTACCTTCGGCGGTGGTAACGAAAAAGACATCTTCTGCACGAGCGCCTAGGGTCGCGATTTTGGCCTGTAATAGCTTGAGATCAAAGCGCTCTAAGACGGTGCTAACGCTGGCGAGAAGGCCGGGCCTGTCTGTGGCGACCAACTCGAGCGCGGTCCTGCTGTGGGCTTCGTCGGTAAGGAAGCTCACTACGGTTGGCGTTTTAAAGGTCCGCTCGCGTCTGCCGGCAAGACTTTTACGTGGGGCGAGTACGTGCTTGCCGCGGTCGGCTAAGCGCTCCAATGCGGTGGAAACTGCCTTGGTAACCTCTAGCTCGCGATAAGGGTTTGTAATCCCGCTGCCATCGCCTTCGGTTATCACGAAGCTGTTCAAGGTCATGCCATCGCTGCTTGAACGAATTCTTGCGTCAAGAATGTCTAAGCCTTGGTTGTCCAGTGCTTCTGCGGTTGCGCCAAACAGATGGTCACGATCTTGGGTGTACAAGAATACCGTGGTGCCCAAATTGGCAAAGTGACGAATTAAGACCAATGGCCCAATATTGCGTGGGTTATGTTGATAGTTAACCAGCGCTTGGGTATGCCAGGCAATTTCTTCGGCGGAATCGCGCATGAAATACTCGTCATCAAAGCTTTCCCAAATTTCCTCTGCTTGTTCCTCGGCCATGCCGTTGCTCGATAGCATGTATAGCGCGAGCCTACGTTTTGAGTCGATAAGCTCTTGCTCTTTGACTCGGTTAGAAAGCCCGCGTTGCAGTGCGGACGCGGTGCTGAGATAAAGTTGCTGAAGTAGCGAACGACGCCAGTTGGTAAACAACGCGGGGTTGGTTCCGCGTATGTCGCCAACCGTAAGCAGGAATAGATAGGTTAAGTTTGTCTCGGTGCCGACAAACTCGGCAAACTCATGAATCACGTCGGGGTCGGAAATGTCTTTGCGTTGGGCGATCGTCGACATCACAAGATGCGATTTCACCAACCAAGCAACCAGCTCAGTGTCGGCGTGGCTTAAGCCTTGTAGTTGGCAGAAGCGACGTGCGTCGACTTCGCCTAATTCCGAGTGGTCTCCGCCACGGCCCTTCGCGATATCGTGGAATAGGCCAGCTATGTAAAGCAGCTCTGGCTTGGGTATTTGCGTGCTCATTAGCTCGTAAGCAAATGGGTACTCATGTGAGTACTCTTCACAGGCTGCGCGTCGCAGATTTCTAACGACCATCAACGTGTGTTCGTCCACGGTGTATATGTGGAACAGGTCGAACTGCATTCGCCCGACAACCTTGCTGAAGGCTGGGATAAAACGCGCCAAAATACCGTAGCGGTTCATTCTGCGCAGTGCGGTGGAAACCCCGCGCGGCTGGCGAAGGATGTCCATAAACAAACTACGCACGCGAATGTCACGGCGGTATTTTTCGTCGATAAGCGCTCTGTGAATCCTAACCAAGCGCACCGTGTCGGCACGAACACCTTTGATTTCAGGCATTTTCTGGAGAATATGAAATAGCTCCATTAATGCTAATGGGCGTTTCAAAAAGACTGTATCTGAGGTGGTTTCGAGGTAACCCTTGTTGAGCTGAAAACGCGGGTTGATAGGTACAATCGGGTTGTCGATGTGGCCAGTAACGAAGTTCTCTTCAAATGATTGAAGCAAAATCTCGTTGATTCGATCTATACGTAATATGCAGCGGTAATAACGCTGCATAAAGCTTTCAACTGCCAATGCGCCAGTCGTGTTTTTGTAGCCAAGTTTCTCGGCTAGTGCCACCTGATGATCGAACAGTAAGCGGTCTTCGCGACGGCCGAGCATATCGTGCATCGCAAAACGCACGCGCCAGAGGAACTCTTGCCCGTCAAGTAACTGGGTGTATTCCTCCTCGGTGAGCATCCCGTGGCCGACTAAACCGCGCATGGTGTCCGAGCCGGTTTGACGTTTCGCTACCCAGCTGACCATTTGAATATCGCGTAAACCGCCTGGGCCTTCTTTGAGGTTGGGCTCTACTTTGTATGCAGAACCGTCGTAGCGCTCGTAGCGTTTTTTCTGCTCTGCAAACTTGCCGCCGAAAAATTCTGCCGCCGGCCAAATCTTTGCCGGAGAAATAGCCTCGCGCATTTCTTGGTATAGCGAGGCGCCGCCTGTCAGCAATCGTGCTTCCATGACATTAGTAATCACGGTGAGGTCTGCTGCGGCTTCAGTAGCGCACTCTTCTACAGAGCGAACGCTATGGCCAATTTCTAAGCCGATATCCCAGAGGAAGGTGAGAAAGCCTTCAAGGCCTTCGCGGTAGAGTTCGTCGTCGCCATTAACAAGCAACATGATGTCTACATCAGAGCAGGGGTGTAGCTCGCCGCGACCGTATCCGCCCACAGCCACTAGCGCCAAATTCGGATTGTCGCTAGGTAGGAACTGCGCCCAAGCGGCATTTAGCACTTCGTCAACCATTCCAGCTCTGGAATGAATGAGCGGGGTTATAGCCTTACGTGGCCCGAAGGCTTTGGATAGTGACGCGCTGTGCTTTTGAATTAGCGCTTTGTAGGCGACAATTCGCGAAGCTGGCGTTTCAAATGTCGCCGATAGGCGTTTGCGGTCGACGGCACTGATGTACAAAATTATTGTCCTTTCTGGAAGTTGGCAACGAAGTTAGGCACTTCTTCGTCGCTCCTCAAAGTGAGGACTTCGTAACCTGTTTTGGTAACCAGCAGGGTGTGCTCCCACTGTGCCGATAGTGAGCGATCCTTAGTGACCGCTGTCCAGCCATCGGGCAGAGTTTTGCTTGCTGCTTTGCCCGCGTTCAACATGGGCTCGATGGTGAAGCACATGCCTTCTTTTAGCTCCATTCCATTACCTTTGCGGCCGTAATGAACGATTTGCGGTTCTTCATGGAACACCGCGCCGATACCGTGGCCGCAAAACTCGCGCACCACGCTGCACCGGTTAGCTTCGGCGTAGCTTTGAATCGCAAATCCTATGTCGCCTAGCGTCGCGCCCGGCTTCACTTGATCAATGCCTAACCACATCGAGGCGTGCGATACCTGACAGACATTTTTCGCCAGGACCGAGGTTTCGCCAACTTGAACCATTCGGCTAGTGTCACCGTGATAGCCGTCTTTAATAATGGTTACATCAATGTTGATGATGTCGCCTTTTTTAAGCTTTTTGGAGCCAGGAATGCCGTGACAAACAACGTTATTGACCGAGGTGCATATTGATTTGGGGAACGGCACTCGGCCAGGCCCGCCGCCGTAATTCAGTGGCGCGGGAATCGTGCCTTGTACGTTAATGATGTAGTCGTGACACAGAGTGTTCAATTCGTCAGTGGTTACGCCCACTTCAACGTGTGGCTCGATCATTTCCAAAACTTGTGCGGCCAAACGGCCAGCAACACGCATTTTGTCTTGTTCTTCAGGGGTTTTGATCGTAACCGAGGCCATCTAACTCTCTGCAATAAACTAAAGACGACATTTTACGGTATTTCAGTGTCTCGTGCTGCGTAGCAGCAAAGAACTAATCCTATAAAAACCACGAGCTAGGGCTGTCAACCAGCTTGCTAGCCTGTATCATTTGCGCCCAAACAATTTCCCTCTGGCACCCATCTATATATGACACCTCACAAATTCGCAGTCGGACAACGCTGGATCAGTAGTAGCCAACCTGAGCTTGGGCTTGGAGTTGTAGTTGAACTAGACGGTCGAAGTATTTCGATTCAATTTCCTGCGGCAGATGAAGACCGCCGGTACGCCGTTGATACCGCGCCATTAAGCCGCGTTATCTATCGTGAAGGCGACGTAGTAACCGACGGAAACAACAGCGAGTTTGTGGTGATGGCGGCTTCCGAGAAGGATGGCTGTGTTAGTTATGAAGTGTTGGATGCTGAAGGTCGGCGCCGCCAGCTCCCCGAGGTACTGCTTAACAGTGCGGTGTCACTGAGTTCGCCTAGGGACCGGATTCTATCGGGCCAGCTGGATCGACCTCGACGTTTTGCGCTGCGCCAGCAAACTTTGGCTCATCAAGCGCGCTTGCATCAGTCGCCAGTGCAGGGCTTGTTGGGCGCTAGAGTTCAACTTTTACCACACCAATTTTACATTGCCAGCGAAGTCGCTAACCGTTACGCGCCGCGCGTTCTGTTGGCTGATGAAGTGGGCTTAGGAAAAACTATTGAAGCTGGCTTGATTATCCATCAGCAGCTCAGCACCGGATTAGCATCTCGGGTGATGGTTGTGGTTCCAGATAGCTTGGTTCACCAATGGATGGTGGAAATGCTTCGCCGCTTCAATTTGGCCTTTACTTTGCTAGATGAAGATCGCTGCGAAGGCTTTGAAGAAGATGAAAATCCATTTGATTCTTGCCAGCTAGTGCTTTGCTCGCAGTCGTTCATTACCAATGACTTTCCTCGTTTTGCACAGGCGTTAGATGCCCAGTGGGACTTGCTAGTTGTCGATGAAGCCCACCACTTAG
>JBLHFB010000085.1:0-7198 GCA_047614865.1 Gammaproteobacteria bacterium
TTTTGGCTAATCGACCACGTATAGTCGCGCCAGATTAATCACGGAAACCCCAATGAAACTACTAATTAGAAACCTCGCCAGAGAAGTTACCGAAGTAGAACTACGTCAGATGTTTGAGCACTACGGCAAACTTCAGTCATGCACTTTGGTAATGGACGCAAAGACCGGTGAGTCAAAAGGCTTTGGCTTTGTTGAAATGCCAGCCACTGGCGATGCAAAAGCGGCGATGAAAACCCTAAACGGGATCGACCTCAAAGGCAGCATCCTGCGGGTGAAAAGAGTTGAGGAAAAACCTGAGCCGAAACCAGCCGCTTGAGTACGCCTCATAACCAAGATCCACTTCACGGCATTACCTTAAAAATGGTGGTTGAAGACTTGGTTGAGTTTTACGGCTGGGAAAAGCTGGGTAGCTTGGTGGCTATCCGCTGCTTCACCGACAAACCGTCGGTGCAGTCGAGCCTGAAATTCCTAAGAAAAACCGACTGGGCACGGCAAAAGGTAGAGCGGCTGTATTTGAATACCCAGTGGGATTAAATCCAAAGCGATAAAACCCCGCTTATTGCCGGCAGAGTTTGTATACTGCGCGGACATGAGCAAAAATCAAAGTACCCGCGGCAAACGCGGCCAGCCCTGGTGGCTGGAACAAGACCCCTCAGCTGGCGTTGATGGGGACCGCTACGACAACATTATTCCTAGTCGTGGCTTTATTACTAAATACCTAACAGAACAAAGTGGACCGCTTCCGTTTGAGGAGTTGGCGCGCGTTTTGAAGATGGACGACGGTGGCAAAATAGGCCTAGAACGTCGGCTTGGCGCGATGTGCCGTGACGGACAGCTAATTCAAAACCGCAGCGGAGCATTTGCTCCCGTCCAAGAACTCGACTTGATTGCGGGCCGGGTTATCGCCCACCGTGATGGTTTTGGCTTCTTAGTGCCAGACGAAGGCGAAGGCGACCTGTTTCTTCATGCCAAGCAAATGGCGCGTGTTTGGCATGGCGACCGAGTGGTTGCTCGTCTGCGCGGCGAGGATCAACGTGGCCGCAAAGAAGGAGCAATTGTTGAGGTTTTGGAACGAAATACCCAAAGCATCACCGGCAAGCTAGTAGAAGAACACGATGTATTCTTCGTTATTCCCGACAATCCTCGTCTTACCCACAAGGTAATGATTCCAGCGCGTAGCCGCGGAAAGGCCAAGCCTGGACAAATTGTCACAGTAAAAATTACCGAACAACCGCACCGCCACGGCGTACCCATCGGGGAAGTTTCCGAGATTCTGGGCGAGCATATGGGCGCGGGAATGGAAACTGATGTGGCACTTAGGTCGCACGGTATTCCGCATGAATGGCCAGAAGCGGTTAATGCCGAAGCCAAATTAATTCCATCAGAAGTGCCTGACAAGGCAAAAGAAGGCCGTCTAGATCTTCGTGATATGCCGCTTGTAACCATTGATGGTGAAGACGCGCGTGATTTCGATGATGCGGTTCACGCCCAACCGACCACAGGTGGGTGGAAGCTATGGGTTGCTATCGCCGATGTTGCTGAATACGTTCAGCCAGGTTCTGCATTAGATATAGAAGCGACCGCTCGGAGTACGTCGGTTTACTTTCCAAGCCGCGTTGTTCCGATGCTGCCTGAAGTACTATCGAATGGCTTGTGTTCGATTAATCCTGATGTAGACCGTCTATGTATGGTTTGCGAGATGGACATCAACCGCAAAGGTAAGGTTAAGAAAGCTCAGTTCCACGAGGGTGTAATGCGCTCTCATGCACGACTGACATACAACAAAGTCGCTGCAATTCTGATCGATAATGATCAGGCTTTGCGAGCCCAATATGAAGATGTCGTTCCCGATCTAGAAGAGTTACACGCGCTTTATAAAGTGCTACGAATGGCGCGCGATCAACGTGGTGCAATGGATTTCGATACCGTCGAAACTCGAATTGTATTCACCGACGATAAGAAAGTTGATCGGATTGTGCCTGTCGTACGTAACGACGCGCACATGCTGATTGAGGAATGCATGATAGCGGCCAACGTAGAAGCTGCGAAGTTTCTAGCTAGGCATAAATGTCCCGCGTTGCACCGCAACCACCCAGGGCCAAAGCCAGCTAAGCTAGAAAGCTTACGAACCTTCCTGTTTGGATTGGGGCTCAAAATGGGTGGCGGCGATAAGCCATCACCAAGCGACTATCTTGAGTTGTCGCTGCAAATTCAGGGCCGTCCTGATAAGAGCTTGATTCAAACGGTGATGCTGCGTTCGTTGTCACAGGCTGTTTATAGTCCGCCAGTTCTAGGCCACTTTGGCTTGGCAACAGATTACTACGCTCACTTTACCTCGCCAATTCGCCGTTACCCCGATTTGCTCGTCCATCGTGGTATTAAGCATATTCTCCGTACTAGTGGTGTAAAAACGCTTGTTCGCGCCAAGGGCAAAGGCTTCGCGGTATCGCCTGAGAAAATGGCTCAGTTGGGTGAGCAATGCTCAGCCAATGAGCGACGTGCAGATGAAGCAACCCGCGACGTGATGGACTGGCTTAAATGCGAGTTTATGCGTGACAAGGTTGGCGGAGAGTTTACCGGCATTATTAGTGCTGTTACGCCATTCGGTATTTTCGTTCAGCTGAAAGACATCTATGTTGAGGGGCTTGTTCACGTAAGTACCTTGCAAAGTGATTTCTATCACCATGAACCAGCTCGCCATGAACTTAAAGGCCAACGCACGGGCCGCACTTACCGCTTAGGCGATGAGGTAATGGTAATTGTTGCTGCTGCCAATCTGGATGAGCGCAAAGTTGATTTCAACTTGGTTGAAGAATATCCGGATGCACATAGTGCGCCGCCGCGAGCTAAGAAGAAAAAACCACGTTCTAAGCCCACGACAAGAACCGACGGCCAAAAAACATCACGACCGCCTGCAACTAATCAGAGCAAGCCAAGGTCGAAAGGACCACGCAAGAGCACTAAAGCGGCGACCGGTAACCCACAAGGCAAGAAATCATGAATACAAGAAACGCACTTTTAGCAACTGGGCTGGCTGCCAGCTTGGCAATTAGCGGTTGTGCAACTGATGATCCAAATCGTCGTGCGAAAACAGGTGCGGTTTTTGGTGCAATTATTGGCGCGGTGGCCGGCAAAGAGCTGCATGGCGAAAAAGGTATGTATATAGGTGCGGCATTAGGTGCGCTTACCGGTGGCGCAGTCGGCAACTACATGGACGATCAGCAAGCCGAGCTAGAGCAGGCGCTTAAAGAAGAGCAAGACGCCAAGTCGCTTAAGATTACCCGCCTGCCGGATAACAGCTTATTGATTGGTATCGCTAGCGAAGCAAGCTTTGACGTAAACCAGTCGAATGTTAAGTCTGATTTTTTAGGTACTTTCCAGAAAATTGGCGAAGTATTGAAAGACTACGAAACCACCGTAGTTCACGTTATCGGTCACACCGACAGCAGCGGAAGCACTGAATACAACCAAGGCCTGTCTGAAAAGCGTTCAGCTTCAGTTGGGTCTGTGCTGATCGGCCAAGGGCTTGACCAGCGTCGATTGAAAACTGAAGGTCGCGGCGAGATGGAGCCGATTGCTGGCAACGGCACTCCTGAAGGACGTAAGAAAAATCGTCGCGTGGATATTGTGATTAAGCCCATTGTTGACGGCGCGGAAGAAAACGCGTTTAGGTCACCTGGTTTTCTTGGCTCGTAAGGCCTAGCTACTTTATAGCCCCATAAACCGCTTCTAGAGCAATATTCGTTAATGGAAAAAGTCTTCGGTGTACACGCGGCCAAAGCTTTATTGGCCTCGCGCCCTAAAGCGATCAAGAAGGCTTGGCTGTTAAAGGGCCGTGATGACCCCCGTTTTGAGCCGCTGAGAACAGAGCTGCAAAACTTACCCATCGAGATATTTGCGGTTGATCGCAATGAGCTAGACGAGATGGTTGAGGGTAATCACCAAGGCGTGGTGATGGAAGTGTCGCCAGCCGAAGTGTATCCGGAAGGCTATATCGAACAATGTTTAGCTGTCACAGTATCCAACGGCAAAGTGCCGTTGGTTCTGGTGTTAGACCAAGTTCAAGACCCGCATAACCTGGGTGCCTGTATCCGCAGCGCAGATGCAGCCGGCGTAGATTTAGTTATTGCTCCGCGTAAGCAGTCGGCAGGTTTGACTGCAACCGTGCGTAAAGTGGCGTGCGGCGCCTGTGAAACCACACCATTTGTACAGGTCACCAATCTTTCTCGGACACTGAAGAAGCTTCAGGAAGCGGGGTTGTGGATTGTTGGTGCTGCGGGTGAAGCGGACAAATCACTTTACGAACAAGACTTTAGCGTTCCAACTGCACTTGTTATGGGAGCAGAAGGTAAGGGTATGCGACGCTTAACACGTGAGCATTGCGACCACCTCGCATCGCTTCCAATGGCTGGCGGAGTGAGCAGTCTAAACGTCTCGGTTGCTACCGGTATTTTTCTGTTTGAAGCGGTTCGTCAACGGCGTCTCATCGCTTCGTAGATAAAGCGTTGCCATTGGTTTGGCAATTCCGTATGATGCGCGCCTTGCGTTATGGCCAACGAATTTTTTGTCGGCGATAGCGCATTCCCTGCTGCACCAAATTCTTGGGTAGCTACTTAATCCGAAGGGAGCATTATGCGTCACTACGAACTCGTGTTTCTGGTCCACCCTGACCAGTCTGAGCAAGTACCTGCGATGGTTGAGCGTTACACCGCTGTAATCACAAAAAATGGTGGTCAGGTACACCGAATGGAAGATTGGGGCCGTCGTCAACTGGCTTACCCGATCAATAAAATCCATAAAGCACACTATGTGCTAATGAACTTCGAATGTACTCAAGCTGAAATTGATGAATTGGAAAATGGTTTCCGCTTCAACGATGCTGTACTACGTCGCCTAGTAATTGCCCGCAAGGCTGCGGTTACTGAAGACTCTCCGTTGCTAAAAGCTGACGAAGATAAGAAGCCACGTCGTGAAGACTCACGTCGTGAAGAATCTAAACCTGCTCCTAAAGCCGAAGCCGATGCGCCGAAAGCTGAAGAAGCGGCTGCTGAATAAGTAAACGGAAGGATATAAAGATGGCTCAATTTTTTCGCCGCCGCAAGTTCTGCCGTTTCACGGCAGATGGTGTTACTGAGATCGACTATAAAGATCTAAACACCCTTAAAAACTACATTACTGAAACTGGAAAGATCGTTCCTGCCCGTATTACTGGCACGAGCGCTAAATATCAGCGTCAGTTAGCTACCGCTGTTAAGCGCGCACGCTACATCGCGTTGCTGCCTTACACCGACCAACACTAAGGGCGAGGGTAGTTAACCATGGAAGTTATTCTCCTAGAAAAGATCGAAAACCTAGGTGCTCTAGGTGACAAAGTAAATGTTAAAGCTGGTTACGGCCGCAACTACTTATTGCCTCACGGAAAAGCATTAGCGGCAACTGCCTCTAACCTAGAAACTTTTGAAGTACGCCGTTCAGAGCTTGAGAAGAAAGCTAGTGACGCAGTAACGCGTGCTCAAGCACGTGCTGCTGAATTTGCTGATATCGAGCTAACCATTGAAGCGAACGCTGGCCCAGGTGGCAAGTTGTTTGGTTCTGTTGGTCCGGGTGAGATTGCTGCAGCCTTGACCGGTAAAGGTCTGGTTGTAGAGAAGCAAGAAGTACGCCTTGTAGAAGCAATTCGCCAAGTTGGTGAGTTCACTGTAGGCCTTCACTTGCACATGGACGTCGACGTTGACATCATTGTAATTGTTGCAGAGCTAGACGCTGTGTAATTACAACGATCATCGTTACGAAAGAGCCCGCCCCGTGCGGGCTTTTTTGTTCCCCAAGCTAACTGCTCAGCTCACTATTTAACGCGCTGATCTCTGTGTCCGCAAAGGTTAATTGCATTTGAATTCGTCGCGCTTGTCGTTTCATTCCAGTCTCCTGAGTTTCAATCTAGACAACGACAAAACTAACAAAGCAGTGCCGCCGGAAATAGTTCCCGAGTGATATACTCGCCGACCAGAAACACACACTAGAATAAAGACATGCTAGAGAAAGGCTTTACTAAGCTACCACCGCATTCGATCGAAGCTGAACAGGCTGTTTTGGGTGGCTTAATGATAAGCACGACTGCTTTCGAAAAGGTAGGCGACAAGCTGATTGGCGAGAACTTCTATCGCAAAGACCATCAGCTAATCTACACCGCGATCTTTCGGCTTTCTGACGCCGGGCAACCCAGCGACGCGGTTACTGTTGCCGAGTGGCTTGAGCGCAATGATCAGCTCGAAGAAGCCGGGTCGATGCAGTACATAGCCCAGCTGGCTAACGACACCGCCAGCGCAGCTAACATCGCAAGCTACGCCGATATTGTTAAAGACAAGTCTTTGCTTCGCAGCATGATTGAAGTGGGCGGCGACATAACCGAAAGTGCTTACAAGCCTGAAGGGCAGAGCACCAATGATTTGCTCGATGTTGCTCAGCAAAAGGTTTTCGGCTTGTCGGAGGCAAACTCTAAAGGCAAGCAGGGCTTCCAAGCAATGCCCGACGTGCTCACCAAGGCCGTTGAACGGATAGAGCAGCTTTATAAAGACAAAGCGCCTGTAACTGGCTTGTCGACTGGCTTGATTGATCTGGATAAGCAAACTGCCGGCTTGCACCCCGGCGACTTGGTGATTGTCGCTGGTCGTCCGTCGATGGGTAAAACCAGTTTGGCAATGAATTTGGCCGAGCATGCGGCGATCGCCGAGAAAAAGTCAGTTGCTGTTTTTAGTATGGAAATGCCTGCAGAACAATTAGTTATGAGGATGATTTCATCTAATGCACGAGTTGATCAGAGTGCTTTGCGTACCGGTCAAATTCGTGATGAAGATTGGCCGCGAATTAGTTCTGCCGTTACATTGCTAAATGACTCAAAGCTCTTTATTGATGATTCCGGTGGGCTATCGCCCACCGAAGTACGTGCTCGTTCCCGCCGTTTGAAGCGTGAGCATGGTCTGGACTTGATCGTGCTAGATTACCTTCAACTGATGCAGGTTCCCGGTAATAACGAAGGCCGTACTTCTGAGATTTCTGAAATATCACGTAGCCTTAAATCGCTAGCAAAAGAGCTAGAGGTGCCAATTATTGCCTTGTCGCAGCTCAACCGTAGCTTGGAGAAACGCGACAATAAACGGCCAATCAATTCCGACCTACGTGAATCGGGAGGTATTGAGCA
>JBLHFB010000086.1:0-7145 GCA_047614865.1 Gammaproteobacteria bacterium
TGTCAGGCGTAGGCGGCCAATACAACTTTGTTGCGATGGCGCATCAGCTGCACACCGGCCGAAGCATTCTCATGATCCGCTCGGTACGTGAAAAAGCCGGTGATACCACCTCTAACATTATGTGGAACTACGGCCACTGCACTATCCCTCGCCATCTTCGCGACATTGTAATAACCGAGTACGGCATCGCCGTTTTGCGTTCGAAAAGTGACTCCGAAGTAATGAAAGCACTGCTCAACGTTATGGATAGCCGCTTCCAGCAAGAAATGCTTAAACGTGCGATAGACGCTGGCAAGATTGAAGCGGGCTACACCATCCCTGCCGAGTATTGCCAAAACACACCAGAGCAGCTAACTCAAAGCCTCGCAAAAGTAACCAGCGAAGGCCTCTATCCCGTCTACCCATTTGGTTGCGATATGCTCGACGATGAGCTGCAGCTAGTTAAAGTACTAAAAGGCTTAGCGGCACGAAAAGACGACAGCAAGCTTAAAACCTTCTTCGCCGCCATAAAAGTCAAGACCATTCCCGCCGATGCGCAACCTTGGCTTGAGCGTATGCAGCTCACCAAGCCAGAAGGTTTTCAACAGAAAATGATCCAAAAGCTGTTTGTGCTTGAGCTTAAGAATAAGGGCTTGATTAACTAGCGGGCGACGTTAAGCGCATTACAAAGAACATAAAACCACGAGACTCACAGAGTTAAATCAACTTAGATTGGGTTTGTAAAAACCCAGCCACAGGGTTTATTCTGTGCAGTCGCGGCGAGATGCTTCTAACCCAATAATAATCATTACGAGACGGTTGCCCATGAAAAAACTAAGTTTCATGGACTCAAGCTGGTTTCAACTTGAGTCGTCAGAAACGCCGATGCACGTTGGCGGTCTGCAAATTTACACCTACCCTGAAGATGCGTCTGAAGACTATCTGAAAGACTTAATCAAGAAGATGGTAGACGTCAACAGCGTTCGTTTTCCTTTCAACGTAAAGCTGAAAATGGGCCTAGGTGGTCTGTCAAATCAATGGATTGAAGACCCTAAGCTTGATTTGGATTACCACGTTAGCCATTTGGCTTTGCCTAAGCCCGGCAAAGTACGCGACCTGCTCGTGCTGGTATCTCAGCTGCACGCCCAGTTAATGGACCGCACGCGTCCACTGTGGGAAACCTACGTAATCGAAGGCCTTGAAGGCAATCGCTTCGTCCTTTACACCAAAATTCACCACTCGTTGATCGATGGCGTTGCGGGCATGAAACTGATGCAAGCCTCGCTAACTAAAGACAAAGACGATCGCGATTTGCCGCCGCCTTGGGCAGAACGTCCAGCCGCAACAAAAGACAAAAAGCCTCGCAAAAGGCCTGCGAAAAACGCTGATGACATCGGAACAGACGGCGCTCTAGTTAGCGCTATTGTTGCCCAGCTATCTGAGCAGTTTGGAACCATGCAAGGCTTGGGCGCCGTTGGTAAGGACATCATCAAGAAACTTCGCAACCCCGATTTTGCAGGTTCCGTCGCCCCTTATCAGGCGCCTAAATCTATTCTCAACCAACGCATTGGCCGTGCACGCCGTTTTGCGGCGCAGTCGTACTCATTGAGTCGAATCAAGGCAATTGGTAAGAAAAACGGCGCTACGCTTAACGACGTTGTAATGGGGATGTGTGGCGGAGCGCTGCGCAGCTACCTGCTAGAGCAGAACGCACTGCCAAGCGAGCCATTGATTGCCAACGTACCGGTATCGATACGTCCAGCCGATGGCGCGTCTACGGGTAACGCAATCACCACCATTCTCGGCAACCTGGGAACGCATGAAGCTGACCCTCTAACTCGTTTGGGGATCATCAAAAAATCGATGACCGACGAGAAGAAGAAACTCAGCCGGATGTCGAAGTCTGAGATCTTGATCTACACGATCTTGGTTAACTTGCCGTTTACTGTAGGCCAAGTTGCCAACATTGCTGGTCACGTTAAACCCATGTACAACGTGGTTATCTCAAACGTACCTGGACCATCAGAAGCTTTGTTCTATAACGGCGCCGAGTTGCAAGCCAATTACCCTGTGTCGCTATTATTTAACGGCCAAGGCATCAATATTACCTTGACCAGTTATCAAGACCGTATCGACGTCGGTATTATTGCCTGTCGCGACACGGTGCCACACGTCCAGCGTTTGCTCGACTTCTTCGAAGCGGCACTAGCTGAGCTAGAGTGATCTATTCAGTTTTATACGAAAAAGGCCGGTTTATACCGGCCTTTTTTATGGCTGTCGCATGAGCAGAGCTAAGCTGCTCTGGAACGTGTATGAATACCCTTTTTCCCTTGCGGTGGCTTGCCAATCATTGCCCCTGCAGTCCGCAAGTCTCTAACCAGTTTATTGCGAAAGTGGTGGTAATCCACTTCTGTTGAATGGCGACTGCCACCGCGAAATTTAAACGGCGCCTGCTCTGCTTCGGCTTCCATTGCCTCAATCATATTGGCAGGGCGCTTGTATCGTCCGGCAATTTCTTCACAGGCCAGCATCGCCTGATAGTCGGCTAGCGGCCAAATACAGCCTATCGGTTGAAACAAGCCAATGAAATACAGATCGTCATATTCTGGGTGCATCATTTTGCGGTACAGCGGCACCTTCTCAGCGTGCTGGTATGAAATGAAGCCTTCCTCAAAGAATGGAAAAGTAATCCAAAATCCGGTGCAAGCCACAACAATGTCGTAGGCCTGACTGCTGCCATCCTCAAACACCACATTATCGCCGTCAAAGCGATCGATACCGCCGACTGGTTTGATTCGTCCGTGACGAATAAAGTCAAGCAAATCAGAGTTGACGGTTGGATGTTGTTCCAGTGGCTTCCAAGGCGGGGTTTTGAGCCCGTAATCTTCTAGCTTTCCTTGCGACAGCTCGAGTATCGCCTTAAGGAAAAAGTTTCGCAGCCACGCGGGTAAAAACTTGGATTGAGCTGCTTTTACATCACTTGGTTTGCCCATCAAGAACTTGGGAATAAACCACTGCGGGGTTCGCATTGACATCGTAACGGTCTCGGCTACTCGGGCAGCTTCCACCGCCACGTCGCAGGCCGAGTTGCCCGCGCCAATAACGAGTATCCGTTTGCCACGCCACTCCTCGGGGACTTTTTTAAAGTCGTGCGAATGCAAATACTCACCGTTAAATTCGCCGGGGTATTCTGGAAACTTAGGATTCCAGTGATGTCCATTACAAACCATCAGCTGAGTAAAGGCCTCCACGCTCTCTATGTCGTCTGCATCGGCAATAGATACTTTCCAACCGTCATCACACTTCTCAACGCGCTGAACAGAGACGCCAAACTGGATTTTATCCTTTACCCCGTGAGAGGCAGCATAGTTGTCAAAATACGCTTGAAGCTGCTTATGGTTGGGATAATCGGGGTAGTCATCCGGCATCCGAAAGTCTTCATACTCAGACCAATATTTGGAGCTAATGATATGGGTGTTTTCGTAGACGCTTGAGTGGCTAGTATCAGAGTCGAACACCCAGTTCCCACCGACCTTGTTGTTCTTCTCATAAACAACACAGTCCAGGCCCGCTTCTATACAGTTTTTTGCCGCCGCAACCCCCGATGGGCCAGCGCCGATTATGCAAACTCTTGCAGTTGTCATTTTGTCTCTCAAGGAAGTGGTTATGCCAATCAAATTACCAGACTGGTCTGTGAGGTCAATGACGTATTAGTTCGGGGTAGTAATATGCGAACAACGCAGCGGAGACAAATAACAATGAAACCAGAACAAATAGCAGTAGTGGCCTGTGTGCTCACATTCGTTCTACTCGAAATTTGGCGAACCAATTTCTTCAAGAAGTCGCATGAAAAACCGGGTGACAGCACGGTAGAAATATTCAGCGCGATTGTTCTGGCGCTTCTCACTCAGCCGCTAGTCTTTGCTGGCGGATACGCACTTGGCAGCGTAGTAGCACCAGATTCTGCCGGCATGCTAGGCAGCTGGCCAGTACTTGCAGTTTTCGGATTGTTCTTGGTGTTTGACGATATGAGCCAATACGGGTGGCATCGGCTTTCACATATGCTCCCATGGCTATACAAACTGCATCGCCCACATCACAACGCAGAATATATGTCGGTCCGTATCGTCTACCGCAACAACCTTTTCTACTATTTGTTTATGCCGGGTCTCTGGTTCTCAGGCGCCTTAGTTTATCTCGGTGGAGGTTGGGTGTATTTGTTTTATTTGCCCATTAAAATGGCAGTGATATGCGGGGCACATTCAGATGTTCGCTGGGATGAGCGACTCTACAAAATTGCGTGGTTGTCGCCGCTAATGTGGGTAGTGGAACGCACAATCTCCACGCCTGCCACGCATAGCGCCCACCACGGCAGATACGCGAGTGATGGAATCACTCACTATCACGGCAACTTTGGCAATCTATTGTTTTTCTGGGACGTGCTGTTCGGAACGGCGAAAATTACTCGTCGCTATCCAAAGGAATTTGGTGTCGAGAACCTTGAGGAAACCAGCACCGCTGAACAGCTACTCTGGCCCACAGTTCGCAACAGCAGTTCGATTGCGGTTCAGAACGACAAGGCGCTGGATTCTGAAACGCTCTAACGCTTAGCGGGATTCGCCGCGAATCATTCTCACGCGGAAGTTACGACCCTTTAGCTGGCCTTTTTGCAGCTTCTCAAGACCTTGATGGACCGCGTCACGTTGTATTGCTACATAAGCCCATTGGTCAAAGATGTGAATCTTGCCCACGGCCTTGCCATCAATGCCGTCTTCACCGGTTAAAGCGCCCAAAATATCGCCTTTGCGAATCTTCTGCTTTTTGCCGCCTTCAATTTGAAGGGTGGTCATATCAGCCTGAATCGCTGGCTGCTTTAGCAAGCTGCGCGGCGGCAGTGTTTCTGGCTTGAGGTTAAGGTTGAGGTATTTGGCAACCTGATCAACGCGGTAACCTTCGTTGTCACTGTACAAAGTGCAGGCAAGACCCTTGCCGCCTGCCCGCCCGGTTCTGCCGATGCGGTGAGTGTGAATTTCCGCATCGTGAGCTGGGCTAAAATTGATTACAGCGTCTAGCGAATCAATATCAAGGCCACGAGCTGCCACGTCAGTAGCAACCAAAACCGAGACGCTCCTGTTAGCAAAACGTACCAATACTTGATCACGCTTCCACTGCTCTAATTCGCCGTGCAGTGAAAGTACATCGTAGCCCTGCTCTGTTAGCGCTTCGGCAACGTCTTTTACTTCGACCTTGGTGTTGCAGAACACCACGGTGGAATCTGGAAGATGGTGCAACATCACCAAGCGTAGCGCTTGTAAGCGGTCGGTATCTTTTATTGGGTAGAAGCATTGCTTGATGCTGTCGCCGCCGTGGGTAGATTCCACCTTAGCGATTACAGGGTTTTTCAGCATCTTCTTGGCTACCGCCTGAATCTCGCTTGAGAAGGTTGCACTAAATAGTAACGACTGACGGCCAGGAGGAATCTCCGCAACAATGTTTTCGACTACGTCTTGGAAGCCCATTTCCAACATGCGATCCGCTTCGTCAAGCACGAGGGTTTCGACGTGGCGAAGTTTCAGCGTTTTGCGACTCAGATGGTCTTCAATTCGTCCCGGCGTGCCAACAACAATATGCGCACCACGACCCAATGAGTCAGCTTGCGGCCTAAGCGGTGTACCACCGCACAGAGTCAGGATTTTAACGTTATGTAGCGCTCTCGCCAGACGACGCAATTCGTTAGTGACTTGGTCGGCTAGTTCACGAGTCGGACACAACACAACCGCTTGTACACGAAAGCTCTTGGTGTCGATCTTATTAAGCAAGCCCAAGCCAAACGCTGCGGTCTTTCCGGAGCCTGTCTTCCCCTGTCCAATAACGTCTAAACCCTTGAGAATCGCCGGCAGGCTGAGCGCCTGAATCGGAGTCATTTCTTTGTAACCCAAATCAGACAAATTGCCGAATAATTCTGGGCGTAAGTTTAAAGACGAGAACTGAATGTTTTCCACGGGGAATCCTGTGCGGCCGGCACGTTTAGCTAATATCGGCGCATAGGATACGCAATGCCCGACCCAATTGTCGGACAGCCGTCTATTCAGGTGGCTAGCAAATCAGCACGGGCAGGCTTGCAGCCCGCCCGCTTTACGCTTTTATTGCGTCGCTACCACCAAGGATAGAAGTCAGGCATATCCTTTTCTAGGGTGTCGGTATAGTCCGGCGCACGCTTTTCCAAGAATGCCTTAACACCTTCTTTTCCGCCAATTTGACTGGCGTAGAAAATCGCAAGCGAGTCAGTTTTGTGCGCTTGCATTGGTCCGTCGGCGCTCGAATTTTTGTACATTAGCTGACGTGTTAAGGCGATCGCCACCGGGCTGTGAGCCGCAATACGTCTGGCAATTTTGTAGGCTTCTTCCATCAACTGGTCGGCAGGCACTACTTTTTTAACGAAGCGGGCTTCTTTCAGCTCGTCGGCACCCATAATGTCGCCGCTATAAACCCATTCAAGTGCTTGGGAAATGCCCACAATTTTCGGTAAGAAGTAACTAGAGCAAGCTTCTGGGGTAATACCAATCTTGTTAAACACAAAACCGACTTTGGCGTATTCCGAAGCAATTCGAATATCCATTGCACACATCATCGTTGCGCCAATTCCAACCGCAGCGCCATTGATAGCCGCAATCACCGGCTTCTTACAATCGTAGATTGCCAAGGTCACTCGGCCACCGCTGTCACGCACGCCGTCGAAGATTTCGGGATCGTCTAGGCGGTTGGTCATATCGTCAATGGTCGGCTTTATCGACTCATTCAAGCCAAACACATTGCCTTCACGAGTCAGGTCCATTCCGGCGCAAAAAGCACGGCCTTCGCCGGTCACCACAATCGCCCTTACCGATGCATCGTCAGATGCACGGTTAAACGCCGCCACCAACTCATTGGCCATTTCCACGGTGAAGGAATTCATCGCTTCTGGGCGGTTTAGGCTAAGCGTAAGAATGTGTTCACTTACTTCATATTTCAGCGTGCTGTACGACATATTAAGTCCTGTCTCGGTGCGTATCTTAAGGGAGCTATAGGGATTGCAAGGGCATCACGTTACATCAGATTGACCCGCCACGAAATCACCGACTTGCCATGAACGCTCATTCAGGTGCACACTCGAACCACGAACTTGA
>JBLHFB010000087.1:0-7143 GCA_047614865.1 Gammaproteobacteria bacterium
GGTATTCCCTATAATGAGGCGAACGATTCTTGGGCTGCAACAATGGTCTGGTCGATCAATTCTGGGGTGTGTGCTGCAGACATGAAGCCGGTTTCATAGGAAGACGGGGCCAAGTAAATTCCACGATCGAGCATGGCATGATAAAACGCCTTGAATAGCTCTTGGTTGCATTGAGTGACTTGTGAGAAGCGGCTGACTTTTTCTTCTTCGGTAAAGAAGAAGCCGAACATTGTGCCGACGTTATTGGTAGTGAGCGAGACACCAGCCTGGCCGGCTGCCAGCCTAAACCCCTCAACAAGCCGCTGGGTGTTGGCAATAACCGGATCATAGAATCCGGGTTTGCTAATGATATTAAGAGTCGCCAAGCCGGCCGCCATGGATAGTGGGTTGCCAGACAAAGTGCCAGCCTGATATACAGGCCCAAGTGGGGCAAGCGAGTTCATGATGTCGGCACGGCCGCCAAAGGCGCCCACGGGCATTCCGCCGCCGATTACCTTGCCTAGTGTGGTTATGTCAGGTTTGATGTTGTAGTGAGCCTGGGCGCCGCCTAAGGCAACACGAAAACCCGTCATTACTTCGTCGAAAATCAGTAGAGCGCCGCTCTGGTCACATACCTCACGCAGGGTTTCCAGAAAACCTTCTTCTGGAGGGATGCAGTTCATGTTGCCGGTTACAGGCTCGACAATAATGCAGGCAATTTTCTCGCCGATCTCAGCAAACAACTGGTGTACTTCGGCCGAGTCGTTATAGGTCAGCGTTAGGGTGTGTTTGGCCAAGTCGGCGGGTACGCCGGGAGAGGTTGGCACGCCGAGGGTCAATGCGCCCGAGCCTGCCTTAACTAACAGTGAATCGGCGTGGCCGTGATAGCAGCCTTCAAACTTGACCAAGATGTCGCGACCGGTGTGGCCGCGAGCCAATCGAATCGCGCTCATGGTCGCTTCAGTGCCAGAGCTCACCATCCGCACTTGATCCATCGAGGGAACAAGCGAACAGACTTTTTCTGCCATCTCAGTTTCGATAGCCGTCGGAGCGCCGTAGCTTAAGCCGCGTGCTGCCGATTTCTGCACGGTGTCGATCACCTCGGGGTGAGCGTGGCCTAAAATCATCGGGCCCCAGCTTTGCACGTAGTCAATGTAACGGTTGCCATCAGGATCGGTGAAATATGCACCCTTAGCGCTCTCGACAAATACGGGTGTGCCGCCAACGCCGTTAAAGGCCCTGACAGGAGAATTCACTCCGCCAGGAATGCGGGTTTGGGCGGCGGCGTATAAGAAGTCTGAGTTGCTACGATTCATGGGCTTATTTGGCTTTAAATAGATTGGAGTAAAGTTGTGCAGATTGGGCAGCGTGTTCATTGCTTAGGCCACTAATGGCCGCAATCATATCCGCCCCTGCAGTAACAACGGCGGCGCCATTATCCGGTGTAATGCCGCCAATCGCCACTAGCGGAATACGAATGCTCTGCTTTGCATCATTTAGCGTTTGCAAACGGGCGGGCGGAGCACTGGGTTTGGTTGAAGAACTATATATTGCGCCAAAAGCTACATAGCTGGCGCCGTCATGCTCGGCTTTTCTGGCGACTGCAATGTTGTTATAGCATGTGGCGCCAATGATTTTACTCGGCCCGAATAGCGCACGTGCCTCGGCAACGCTCATATCATCACGCCCCAGATGCACGCCGTCAGCGCCTAGTTCAAGACAACACTTAGGGTGATCGTTAAGCAAGAGAGGGACATTGGCCGCTTGGCAGACTGGCAGTATTTTGGCGGCAGTACAGCGAAGCTGATCTGCAGTCGCGGTCTTATCGCGATATTGAACGAGCACAGCGCCGCCTTCAATAACCTTCTTTGCGAGATCAGCCAGCTGATGCCGAGGAGTAACAGAGGCGTCTACTATCGCGTAGAGCCCCCTCATAAATGCCTGAGTATCATTTGCGGCGAGCTTTCAGAAGGAAAGAAAGCTTTGGACATCCAGCGATCGACATCTTTAAGGGCGTGATCAATTGCGACGGTCAGTTCCAATTTGTGCGCCAGATGAGCGGCTATTGCGCTTGAAAGCGCACAGCCGCTTCCGTGAAAACTGCCATCTCGGCGATCCATTTGAAAGCTTGTGGCCGGTTGGGTGGTCGACTCAGCCCAATGCAGGGTGTGGGGTATTTTGTTCCCATTGCTGGAATCGGTCCCGGTAAGCAATATTGCGTTTATTGTTTGCCTCAATACCGCTATGGCATCGTTCACATCCCTTTGCTTGGACAAAAACAGGGCTTCCCTGTGATTAGGTGTACATAGGGTTGCGATCGCCAACAGTGGAGCCCAGTCGTCTGCGGTCGCGGTACTCATGGAAGACCCGCTAGAAGAAATACCAACGGGGTCAATAACAATTGGCGGAAGCGGGTCATATGCCGAGAAGATATCCACTAAGCAGGCGATCTGCTCTGAATTGGCAATCAGGCCGATTTTTATCGCCTGTGGTTGCCATTCGCTTAGTAACGTTAGAATTTGTTCGCTAAGTTGTGAATTAGTGACTGGCCAGCAATTGGTGACCGCGCTCGTGTTCTGCGCGGTCGACGCTGTAATCACCGGAAGTGGGTGACAGCCTAATGAGGTAAGCGCGGCACAGTCGGCCGATATGCCAGCGCCAGATGTGGGATCTAGGCCTCCTATTGCCAATACTGAGGGCGGTTTAACCGCTGAAGCAACGCTTGTCATGCTGCTATTATGGAACAAGTAGTAATCCTTGGGTCAATTGACCTCGAATATTATTACGGCTAAGTGCCTACAGCGGATTACCGGACACAGGACATGAACGGATTCCAAAAGAAAATTTGCACCGCATTCACGCTAACTTTTGCAGTGCTTGGCTTGGGCCTTTCTGCCGCCGGATATGCTGCAGATGGCGAAAATCAAGCGTTGTTTGACAAGACTCACAGGGCTTATAACCAACTTCTGCAAGACAACGTGAAAAACGGCATGGTGAATTACGCCGCGCTTGTTGGAGCTCACGACGGCTCGCTGCCAATTCTGGCCGCTTACCTAGGGTCCCTTGCTGCGGTAGCGCAAGATGATTTTGAGACGTGGGAAGTTTCTGAGCAGTTGGCGTTTATGGTGAATTTGTACAATGCGGCTACCCTGCAGTTGATTGTTGATAACTACCCAGTCGATAGTATTAAGGAAATTGGTTGGTGGGCTCACAATGCTTGGAAGAAGAAGATAATTAACTTGTTTGGGCGCCACATCAGCCTAGATTGTTTGGAACATGACATTATCCGCGCTCAGTTCCAATAATCAGGAAACCTTTTTCTTTGGTTTGCGCCGCTAAGGGTTGCCCAGAGGTTCGTTCAGAAGCTTATGTTGGGCGGAAGTTGGTCGAGCAATTTGAGGATCAATCACGGATCTTCCTTGCAGACAGTAATAAAAATCGTTTCGACTATAAGAACGGAAAAGTCTATTTGTCGAATATTTTTCGTTGGTACGGCGAAGATTTCGCTAAGGACGATGTTGAGCTGTTAGCGGTCTTGCAGGGCTACGGGCCTGAAGAGGTTCAGGCCCAACTACGTCAACATAACTTAAAAGCAATCGGCATAAATTGCACCCAATACGACTGGTCCTTGAACGAGATGAATAATGCTTCTTTGTCCAAGAAGTACCATCCACTTCGGCCAATAAAAAAACGCCGTTAGGCGCTTTTTTATTGGCCGAAGCAGGCAGCCAGCTTGGCTGCCTTGGTGTTACTAGCTGATCTTTGGATCAAGCTCGCCGGTTTCGTAGCGCATGAACATTTCTTCAAGATTCACCGCTTTAATCTTGCTTGCGTTGCCAGCGGTACCGAAGGCTTCGTAGCGAGCGATGCAGATGTCTTTCATCGCTGTCATAGTGTGCGCTAGGTATTTACGCGGATCAAACTCGGATGGATTTTCAGCCAAGAAGCGACGGACAGCTCCGGTCGATGCGAGGCGCAAGTCGGTGTCGATGTTGATCTTACGAACGCCGTGCTTAATGCCTTCTGCAATTTGCTCAACCGGCACACCATAAGTTTCGGGAATTTCACCACCAAACTGGTTGATGATCGCCAGCCATTCTTGAGGAACAGAAGACGAGCCATGCATTACCAAGTGAGTACTTGGAATGCGTTGGTGAATCGCTTTAATACGGTCAATTGCTAAAATATCACCCGTTGGTGGACGAGTGAATTTGTATGCACCGTGACTGGTGCCACAGGCAATCGCCAAAGCATCAACGCCAGTTTTGCTAACGAAGTCGGCCGCTTCTTCGGGATCGGTAAGCATTTGATCCATCGTCAAAGTGCCTTCAGCGCCAACGCCGTCTTCTTCTCCGGCTTGGCCAGTTTCGAGTGAACCTAGGCAGCCCAGCTCACCTTCAACAGAAACGCCACAGGCATGTGCCATCTCAACGGTGCGACGGGTTACTTCGACGTTGTAATCGTAGTCCGCAGGTGTCTTGCCGTCTTCACGCAAAGAGCCATCCATCATTACTGAGCTGAAGCCCAGTTGAATTGAACGTTGGCAAATTGCAGGGCTAGTGCCGTGGTCTTGGTGCATAACTACCGGAATTTCTGGAAATTCTTCGATAGCAGCCAAAATCATATGACGAAGGAAAGGTGCGCCAGCGTATTTGCGCGCGCCAGCAGAGGCTTGCATGATTACTGGGCTGTCGGTTTCGCGCGCGGCTTCCATAATTGCGCGAGTTTGCTCAAGGTTATTA
The DNA here is from genome assembly GCA_047614865.1 of Gammaproteobacteria bacterium. Lineage (GTDB taxonomy): Bacteria > Pseudomonadota > Gammaproteobacteria > JAPPPA01 > JAPPPA01 > JBLHFB01. The sequence continues at coordinate 4,722 of JBLHFB010000087.1, forward strand.
ACATTGAACGCAGGCACGCCGTAATTCAATTCCGCAGCGTGATCAAGCATTTGACGCATGCTTATCAGGGCCATGAGCTTCCCTCTAAAAATATGGTGGTGTGAGTTTGTGGCGCGTGCCACAACTGGGTAGGACGCTACTTTATCGGCTATCCACTATTTTCGCTACGCCTGTTCGACGCTGGAGTCTAAGAAACGCGCTTTAGTTTGTTCATAGACTGTATCGCGCAGCGTAGAAATGCCATGGCTAGTGCGCTCCTCAGTGGCTAGCGCAGGAAGGATTTCAATCTCTATCTTTCCGGGCCACATTTTGAAGCTGTCGTGAGGGAGTACATTATTTGTGCCCCGTATAACGACGGGTACGACCGGCACTCCAACCCTAGTTGCGGCGAGAAAAGCCCCTTTTTTGAATGGTAGCAGGCTGACGCCGTTGTTAAATCCGCCCTCTGGAAAAATTCCCATGGAATTATTTTCACGGAGCAATTGAATCAGGCGGTTGCCATCTCGCATGCTGCCCTTGGTGTCGAAGCGCTCTACAAAAAGTGCTCCTAGCCGGGAAAGAAAGTGGCCAACGAATGGCAGGTCGGCGATCGCATCTCGACGAATAACAAAGCCGTAGCCTGCGGGCAATACTGCACTGAGCAGTGGCCCGTCTAGATAGCTGCAATGGTTGGAGGTGGCGACCGCTGTGGATTCGGGAAAGTTTTCATATCCAGTTACCTTGAAGCGAATAAAGGTTAGCACCATGAATACGCGCATTGCGACGTAACCAGCGTTTCGTCTGCCGGCCATCGACGGCCATAGCAGCACGAAAGGGGTAGCGATAAAAAGCGCTACAAGCGCAAATACGACTGCTGCATAGAGGGTATACACTGGGCTTAGAATGGATTTTACCATGAGTACAACAGCGCCTTAAAGAATGGTGAGTGCTATTAAAGGAACAAGATTGCCTCTGGCCAATGACTTAGCGGCCGAGGACGACCAGGAAATTCAACGCTTTCTTGATGCGCTGTGGCTAGAAGACGGCTTGGCGAGGAACACTATTGCCGCCTATCGCAGTGATCTAAGACGCTACTCCAAAAGCCTAGCTGCTCAGCGAGTGGCAATTATGGACGCGGCGGCAGCCGATCTGCTTGGCTACATGGCCGGATTAGCGCGCGCTGAGGTATCGCCCCGGACGTCTGCACGTATTCTGTCGACGATAAGGCGCTTCTATCGCTATCAAATTCGAGAGGAACGCTTAAAGAATGATCCCAGTGCGCAAGTAGACATGCCCAAACTCGGTAGGCCGTTGCCGTCGAGTTTGAGTGAGACTGACGTTGAAGCGCTACTTGCAGCGCCGGATACAAATAACGCTGAAGGAATAAGAGATCGAGCGATGCTCGAGCTGATTTATGCGACTGGTTTGCGTGTATCTGAGTTAGTTAATTTGGAAGCTGTCCAGCTTAGTCGTCAGCAAGAAGTGCTCAGGGTTGTCGGCAAAGGCAGCAAGGAAAGAATGGTTCCGGTCGGCGAAGAGGCGATGGATTGGTTAGAGAAGTATATGGCCGGACCTCGCGAAGAAATCCTTGCGGGGCGCCGATCTGGCTTCTTGTTTCCAACGGTCCGCAGTGTGGTTATGCGCCGTGAATCGTTCTGGCACATCATCAAACGTTATTCGCTTAAGGCCGGCATTTCCGGGTCGGTATCGCCTCATACTTTGAGACATGCTTTCGCTACGCACTTGCTGAATCACGGGGCTGATTTACGCGTTGTGCAAATGCTGCTTGGCCATAGTGATTTGTCTACCACGCAAATTTACACGCACGTTGCGCAGCAGCGTTTGCAGGACCTTCACGCCAAGCATCATCCGCGCGGATAAGTTGTGGGTATAATCACGCGCTGAACTTTGGGCTTAAATGCCTGTCTTTACTCGCCAGTTAACCACCTATTCCGGACGCATTATGTTCTTACGTAAATCACTCGCCGCTGCACTGCTCAGCTTCATTGCTATGGGTAGCGCTCAAGCCAATGAAGCAGAAGTCCGCAATAAGTTGCTGGAAAGTCGTATAGCCGGAGGAGAAACTGCCGAAATCGTGGAGAGTGAAGTTCCCGGTATGTTTGAAGTAACTGCTGGTGGCAATATTTTCTTCGCAACTGCCGACGGCCGCTATTTATTTCAAGGCAAGGTATACGACTTAGTTCAACAAAAAGAACTAACCGCATCTCTTATGGATAGCGTTCGCAAGAAAGCGCTTGCAGGAATTTCAGACGCAGAAACCATTGTGTTTATGCCGCCTGAAGGGACGCCAGTCAAAAATACCCTAACTGTGTTTACTGACATCGACTGCCATTTCTGCCGAGAGCTGCACAAAGAAATGGACGGGTATTTGGCGAATGGCATAAAAATCCGCTACCTGTTTTTCCCGCGCGCTGGCCTTCGC
>JBLHFB010000088.1:0-6964 GCA_047614865.1 Gammaproteobacteria bacterium
AATTCGTCGCGAATTCGACGCTGCTCTAGTCGGTCCTCAATGAGTTGACGAACATTACGTTTGTATTGTTTTTGTTGCTCTGACAGCTCGTTATTATCGACCAATAAATAGCTGTCGTTATCATTGTCAAAGCCTTGATAATCGTCATTCCCAAACTGTCGATTCATCATTAGTCTCCGATAGATTATTAAAAATTAGGCCGTCTTCGTACACGGCCAGTTCTTCTTTGACGCAGCTTTCCATGTATTCAGCCATTTCTTCGCTAGATATATTGGATTCTGCGGCCCAGTATTCACAAGTTGAGGTTGCTTCCATTGAAGCCTCTTCTTGATCGTAGGCATCCTGTTGATTGGCGATTAGCGGCATGTTCAACAACAAGCCCAGCCCGCCAAGTAACAGTAGTTGTTGACCACGCATCAAATAACCCTCTTTACTGCTGTGGACACAGGCCAGCTGACCTGATGCCGACAATGTATTTGAGAATTTGCATTCCGACCAACGAAATCTTTTGCTTCTGGCGTACAATAATTTTGGATTAACTTTAAGGCCTGAATTCGTGGATACCGAACTGCTTCGAACCTTCTTAGAAGTAAATAAAACGGGGCATTACGCCGAGGCCGCAGAAAACCTATTTGTCACCCAGTCGGCGATTAGCGCGCGAGTAATTCAACTGGAAAAACTACTTGGGGTTAGCCTTTTTGACCGGCGCCGAGAAGGCTTGCGACTAAACGCGCATGGCACACGCTTTTTGCCGTTTGCCGAGAGTATCGTGGTGACATTGGCGCGTGCTCGCCAAGAGATGGCCATTACAGCAGAAGAAACCGCTAACCTGCGGCTTGGTTCGACTTCTGGCTTGTGGCGCTATGTATTGTCGCCGTTGATTTCCCAAGAAGATGGCTTGGCTGTTTCATCCTGTGTGTCGGCGTCGGTAGAGGAATTGTTGGCTCAAGTTGAGGCAGGGCTGCTCGATATGGCGATTACCTTCGATATTGCGGTGGCGGGAGATCTAGTTGCCGACAAGTTGGGCAGTTTGAAGTTGGCGATGCTCTCGGCAAATTCGGCGCTATCGATGAAAGATCCCGCTGATTTCCTGTATGTGTCGATCGATTGGGGAACAGAATTTGCTGCGTTTCAATCGCAGAAACTGTCGGACAGTGTCACCCCAACTGTTTTTACCAACCTGGCTGAAGTGGCGGAGTCAGTGGTTCGTGAAAAAGACAACGCCTGTGCTTACCTGCCTACTGGCCTGCTTGGTTCGGGCTTACATACGGTTTCACGAGCGCCCAAGTTCTCCAGAAAAATCTATGCGCTATATCGTACAGACAATCCTGATCTGGATTTAATTAAGGCCTTGATTGCAAGGGTTTCCGCCAGTTTGGCGGAATAACGAACGGCGCAATGATCAGCCCAGATAGCAGTCGCTTCACGGTCTAAAATGCTCGGCGTTTGCGACATAGCCAGCTGGCCACTTATGGGGCTATAGTTTTGCTCAACTTACTCGGAATTAAACACATGTCGGAAGCTGCTGATCAATCTGCGTTATTCAATCTGGGTGTGGGGAAAACGCTGCCCGCCCATTTAGGTTTGGAATGCGTTTCCTTAGTTTATGGAAAGGCCGTGTTTCGCTTGCCAGTAGTAGAGCATGTGCTTGCCCCGAACGGGTTCTTGCATGCGGGCAGTGTGGTAACGCTTGCTGATTCGGCCTCGGGCATGGGCTGTCAGGCAAGCCTTCCGGAGGGAGCACAGGGATTCACCACCATAGAGTTGAAGTCTAATTTTATGGGCACTGCTCGTGAAGGGTCAGTATTGGCTGTGGCCAGCTTGGTCCACGCAGGGAAAATGACACAGGTGTGGGAGGCGTTAGTGACCAATGAAGCCACTAGTAAGATCATTGCACGCTTCAGTTGCACTCAAATGATTCTCTACCCGCGAGACTAGGCTTTTGGCCAAACAAAAAATTGTGGTGTTATCTGGCGCAGGCGTGAGCGCCGAAAGTGGCTTGTCTACTTTTCGTGACAGTGGTGGTTTGTGGGATCAGTACAAGATTGAAGACGTTTGCACGCCTGAAGCTTGGCAGCGGAACCCCGAGTTGGTTCTCGAGTTCTATAACAAGCGTCGACTGCAAGCAGCGGGCGTTGAACCCAATTCAGCACATCACGCGATTGCCCAATTGGAAAAGGCTTTTGAGGTGACGGTTATCACTCAAAACGTCGATGACCTGCACGAAAGAGCGGGCAGTTCCGATGTGCTACATCTGCACGGAAAGCTTCGCAGTGTTCGTAGCAGTGCAGAAACGGGCTACCGAGCAGATGTAGGCGAGAAAGCCGTGATGCTCGGCGACCTTTGCCCAAAAGGGCATCAGCTGAGGCCGGACATCGTTTGGTTTGGCGAGGCTGTTCCCAATTTTGATCTAGCGTTGCCGATTGTGGCAAAGGCCGACAAGGTTTTAGTGGTGGGCACATCGCTGACTGTATACCCAGCGGCATCGTTGGTTGACTATGTAAAGGAGGGCGCAGAGTGTGTGCTGGTGTCACTTGACACAGATAGCATTCCAAGCAATTTTACTTCCCACCAGACTGCGGCGGGTGAAGCTGTTCCGCAGCTTGTCGACGATTGGCTTGCTACTACATAGCCTGAAGTTAGAGTGACTGGGCGTAAATAATCACTAGCGGAAGGCTAATAAATGAGAGAAGCGTAGAACAAAACACCAGCCCCGCTATCACTTGCGGACTGCGTTGGTAGCGTAGCGCTAGCAAATAGTTGAATACTGCTACTGGCATCGCTGCTTGCAGAATCACAACTCCCGCTGTTATGCCGCTCAAATCTAACAACCACACGACTAGCAGCCCAACAGAGAAGCCGCCTGCTATTCGGAGCGCTCCAAATAGCAGTGATAGCTTTATGTCGCCAAGCTGAATTGTTGATAGCGAAACCCCTAGAGTAAGCAACATCAACGGAACGGCGGCTTGGCCGAGTAAGCCGGTCGTGTTTTGTGCCCACTGCGGTAAACTCAAATCAAATGCCATCATTAGCGCCGCCGCAACGGCGGCATATATTAAGGGCTTTCTGGCTAAGTCTTTAAGCACGTCGGCCGCGCCAACATTGCTCATCCACCAAATTCCGAAAGTAAACTGCAGCAGTGCCATGGTTGTAAACCAAGCAAGCGCCAACACCATTCCTTGATCGCCAAAGGCAAAAAGGCAGAGTGGCAAGCCCATATTGCCGCAGTTTGAAAACGCCATCGATGTTGCATAGGCATTGGGGGTTAGTTTGAGCAGGCGGGCTAGCAGGTAGGCTGCCATTGCCATGATTAGGATAGTTAGCACTGTGGCTGCGGACACAGCTGCCAGCGCTTCGCGGCTAACGTCGGCATGGCCAACTGTCGAAAGCAGCAAGCATGGCGCACTGAAATTCATTACCAAGCGACTAATAAATTCACTCGGAAACTCTTTGCCGCTTCTGGCCCATCCGAAACCAATGGCTGACAAAAACACTACAGGGGCAATGATGGGGAATAATTGGTTGAACATCTTTGCTGGATAAACCCGGTAGTAGTTGATGGGAGGGCGCTGAACAGCGCTATACTGCACGCTTCGCGTGAAGAGACGCTGAATAGTGCAGCAGCATTATAACCAGCAGCCACCAAATATTGCTTGGAAACCCAATGAAAACAAATACCTTGACGTTAGCTGGTCATGACGGACAACCCTTTTTTGTCCGCGGCTGGAGCCCCGAGTCGAAACCTAAAGCGGTAGTGCAGCTTGCCCACGGCATGGCTGAGCACACAGGTCGCTACCAATGGTTTGCGGAACGCCTTGCCGCCGCTGGTTACGCCTTGTACGCTGACGACCATCGTGGTCATGGTGAAACCGCTGAGCTAAATGGTCTGCCCCTTGGGCACACAGGCGTTGATAGTGGCTGGGAAGCGATTATTAAAGACGGCTATGTTCTTAACCGCCATATAGCGGCGCAGCACCCCGGGCTGCCGATCGTATACATCGGCCACAGCATGGGTTCCCATATTGGGCAAACTTTTGCCCAGCGATACGGCGACCATATTTGCGGTCTATTGCTTTGTGGCTCGACCGGCAAAGTAGGTCCGCTGCGTTGGGTGCTTAAATTGATTGCTCAGGTTGAACGAATGCGTATCGGCGCTAGTGGCCGTTCCCCCATTCTCAGAAAAGTATCGTTTGAAGAGTTCAACAAACCCTTCCAGCCCAGCCGCACTCCAGCTGATTGGCTTTCGCGTGATGAGGCCCAAGTCGACTCCTATAACCGCGACCCGTGGTGCGGCTATACCTGCTCAACCCAGTTTTGGATGGGCTTTGTCGACGGCTTGAGCCACAACGAAAGTGATAAGAACTTCAGAAACGTGCCCAAGGATTTGCCTATCCGTTTGATTACTGGCGGAGCAGACACCAGTAACAAAGGCGAAGTGGGTGTTCGCTCGCTTGAGAAGCGCTACCTCTTTGCTGGCGTTAAAGACGTTGAAGTACAGATTTATCCCGATGCTCGCCACGAGTTGTTCAATGAAACAAACCGTGACGAAGTGCTCGACGATACGATTGCATGGCTGGATAAAGTCACCGGAAGCTAGTCGCCAACATGAGCTTGTATCCAGAAGTAACCGCTGAGATCGAAGCGCTCCCCGACGGGCCACAAATCGGCGCATTTTTCGACTTCGATGGAACCATTATCGGCGGCTACTCGGTTGTGCCGTTTGTGCGAGCACTAGTGGGACAAGGTCATCTCAGTTTAAGAGGCCTAGCCCAAAAGCTTAGTACCGGGGTTTCGTTTGCTCGTGGACGCACTGGCTTATCGTCGTTGCTCGCCGAGCTGAGTTCGGAGCTGCAAGGCCGGCCTGAGAGCGACTACATTGCTCTAGCCGACAATCTATTCGAGGATCAGATCGCTAAGATGATCTATCCCGAAACACGCACCATGATCCAAACCCATTTGAGAAAAGGGCACACCGTTGTGGTTTGCTCGTCTGCTACCCGCTACCAAGTAGAGCCAGCGGCGCGTGAGTTAGGCGTGACCACCGTCATTACTACCCAGCTTGAAGTAGTCGATGGCTTATTCACTGGCGATGTCGTGAGACCGACACTTTGGGGTGGCGGTAAAGCCGATGCGGTTTCGCGTCTATGTGAAGAACGGGGCATCAAGTTAGCCGACAGTTACTTCTACGCAGACGGCAGCGAAGACCTTGCGTTGATGAAAATAATTGGTAACCCTCGGCCTACCAACCCGCACCGAAAAATGCGTGAAGTGGCCACTTCCAAAGGCTGGACAGTCTACGACTTTAGCAGCCGCGGCACGCCAACCTGGACCGACATAATGCGCACCAGCGCCGGACTTTGGAGTCTTATCCCGTCCGTGATGTCTGTGGTACCGCTGGCAATTTTCGGCAGGCCAAAGCAAGAAGTCATCAATACCTTGGGCAGTCTTTGGGCTGACACGGCGAGTGCCGCTTTCGGTTTGAAATTGGATGTGAACGGCAGAGAAAACCTCACTAAGTCATTGCCTTGTGTTTATATCTTAAATCACCAAAGCGGCGCGGATTTCTTTGTCGCGCTCAAGCTTATTCGCCGCAATTTCACCGGTGTTGCCAAGCATGAAATGAGAGAGGGTGCTTTAGGCGGGCTTTTTGAGTGGGCCGGCGTCGCAATGATTGATCGCAGCAATAGCGATGAAGCCATTAAGCAGGTCAATGACTTAGCAAAGCGTGTGCATAGCGAGAAGCTATCGATCGCGATTTTCCCAGAGGGTACTCGAAGCCATACAACCAAATTGGGTGTCTTTAAGAAGGGAGCGTTCAAGATTGCAATGGGTTGTGGCGTGCCGATTGTGCCCATTGTTCTGCACAACTCTGTGGACGTTCAGCAGCGTAAGAGCCGAATATTCAGACCAGCGACCGTTAAGGTTGACGTGCTAGAGCCGATTGATGTGTCTAGCTGGACCGAAGAGAACTTGGACCAACATGTCGCCAGTGTTCGCCAGTTGTTTCTTGAGACATTAGGGCAAGCCTAGCTCAGTCACTAAGAGTCTCCTCGCATAAGGCCAGACGCAAAAAAAGCCCGACGCTAGGTGGGGCAAAGATACTACGCTCAAGTCAGTTATCAATTCAGCATTGATATAAAGACTGCGACAGACAGACGCATTTTAGATTCAGTGATCTGGGCTATATTTGCTGCCAGCGGTATCTGCGTATCAAGCCCTATTGAATCAAATTGTCGCGATTTATGAATGACATATAGAGCGTCTTCTCCATTAAATCAGGCAGACAAACCCTAGCCAATATGGTTTGATAGGCCCATCTAAAACCATCGGAAAAACACATGAAAACACGCGCTGCTGTTGCTCTTGCCGCGGGCAAACCTCTTGAAATAATGGAACTAGACCTCGCCGGTCCACGGAAGGGCGAAGTCTTGGTCAGAATGGTTGCCACGGGTGTTTGTCACACTGATGCGTTTACCTTGTCGGGCGACGACCCTGAAGGGATTTTCCCATCGGTACTCGGCCATGAAGGCGGCGGTATTGTTGAAGAAGTAGGTCCTGGCGTTACTAGCCTGAAAGCCGGCGACCACGTCATTCCGCTTTATACCGCAGAATGCCGTGAGTGCAAGTTCTGCTTGTCTGGAAAAACTAACCTCTGCCAAGCGGTGCGAGCCACTCAGGGGAAAGGACTAATGCCAGACGGCACCAGCCGTTTTTCCATGAACGGAGAAACTGTTTTTCACTATATGGGCACCTCGACATTTTCTGAGTACACGGTTGTTCCAGAAATTTCCCTAGCGAAAATTGCTAAAGAAGCCCCACTCGACAAGGTCTGCCTTTTGGGCTGCGGTATCACCACCGGGATTGGCGCTGTACTCAACACCGCCAAGGTGCAGCCAGGCGACACGGTGGCAATTTTCGGCTTGGGCGGGATTGGTCTTAGTGCTATCCAAGGCGCGGTTATGGC
>JBLHFB010000089.1:0-6963 GCA_047614865.1 Gammaproteobacteria bacterium
GAAGCGTTCTGCAGTGGGATTAGCGAATGGGTAGGCAAGCTGGTTGCTTGGTTGCTGGTGGCAATGGTTACTGTGCAGTTTGCGGTGGTGGTCGTTCGTTACGGCTTTAACACTGGCTCAATAGCGGTTCAGCAGTCTGTAAGCTTTATGCACGCTGCCTTGTTCCTATTGGCAGCCTCTTTCACGTTGAAGCACGACGCCCACGTAAGGGTAGACATCTTCTACCGAGACTGGCCAGTCAAAGGCAAAGCGCTTGCCAATTTAATCGGCACCATTTTCCTACTTTTCCCCTCCGCCATTTTTATCGCCGTTTACAGCTGGGAATACGTGACATTCTCCTGGGGCTTCTACGAAGGATCTAACGAAGCCGGCGGTTTGGACGGCGTTTTTCTACTCAAAAGTTGTATCCCTGCAATGGCAATACTTATTTGTATTCAGGGTGTTGCGATGGTCTGCCAAGCGCTGATTACCTTGCTTACGGGCGAAGAATCAGAGGACAAAACTGAGGCCCATTATGGCTGATTGGATGCCACTGATAATGTTCCTCGGGATTTGCATGATCCTACTGGCTGGCTACCCAGTAGCCTTTAGCTTAGCGGGCGGATCGCTGCTTTTTGCCTTGATAGGGATAGCGACAAACACCTTCGATTCGAGCTTTTTGGAAGCGCTTCCCAACCGCCTTTACGGGGTAATGATTAACGACACCCTAATTGCGGTTCCGCTGTTTGTTTTCATGGGTGTGATGCTGGAACGCTCCAAAATTGCGGAAGACTTGCTAGACAGCATGTCGGTACTGTTTAGCCGTATCCGTGGTGGCTTAGGTATCTCTGTCGCCTTAGTCGGCATGTTGCTTGCGGCAAGCACTGGAATTGTTGGTGCCACAGTTGTCACTATGGGGCTGCTCTCTCTGCCGACGATGCTTAAACGGGGTTATTCCCCAGAGCTGTCCACCGGAATAATTGCCGCCTCCGGCACCCTTGGGCAAATCATTCCACCTTCTATTGTCTTGGTCCTGCTTGGTGATGTGCTGTCTTCGGCGTATAGCACCGCTCAGCTAGAAATGGGCAACTACAGCCCTGACACGGTGTCGGTAGGTGATCTGTTTGTGGGTGCACTGATTCCCGGCTTTATGCTGGTGGCCGGATATATTATTTGGGTATGGTTAGTTGCTACCTTCAAATCGGACTCTGCGCCTCGGCCACAAGGCAACAGCAGTGCAGAAGCGTTTAACGTGCTCCGGTTTGCTGGCGCTTTATTCCCTGCGTTGTTACTTATTTTGGCGGTTTTAGGCTCGATTCTTTACGGGATTGCTACGACAACCGAGGCCGCATCGGTTGGTGCGGCAGGAGCCACCTTACTTGCGATAGCAAAGCGCCAACTAAGCTTCGTTCGGCTTAAAGACGTTGTTGAAGAAGCCACTCGTGTAACGGCAATGGTCTTTATGATTTTGGTCGGCGCCGCGTTGTTCTCGCTGGTTTTCCGGGGCTTTGGCGGTGACGACCTCGTTCGCGAGCTGCTAACCGACATGCCTGGCGGCGTTGCCGGCGCAATGATTGCCGTGATGCTAGTGATGTTCGTACTCGGCTTCGTACTCGACTTCATCGAGATCACTTTTGTCGTGGTTCCGATTGTTGGCCCCGTGTTGTTGATGATGGGCGTAGACCCGATCTGGCTAGGGATTATGATTGCGGTTAACCTGCAGACCTCCTTCCTAACTCCGCCGTTTGGTTTTGCGTTGTTTTATTTACGCGGCGTTGCGCCGCCGTCCATCACTACCGGGCAGATATATCGCGGCGTTATTCCATTTATTGTTATCCAGCTTACTTTGCTGCTTTTGTTGGCACTATTTCCAAGCATTGTTACTTGGTTACCTAACAAAATTTACGGCTAGAATGCGCGTGGCTGAGTGACCTATTTGCACACCACTCCCAGCATGAAGCACTCTTTAGACTGATGAAGCGCAACCCGAGCTAACAGTTAGACAATATGAAACGAAATTTTGAAAAGCTCGAAAACGGCCCTTTTGATCTTCTGGTCATCGGCGGTGGCATTACTGGCGCGTGGACAGCTTACGATGCCGCGCGACGCGGGCTGAAAGTTGCCCTTGTTGAGAAAAACGACTGGGCAAGTGGCACCTCAATGTCATCGTCAAAAATGATTCACGGCGGCCTACGTTACCTCGAAAATTACGAGTTTGGGCTAGTGAGGCACTCGCTTAAAGAGCGCAAAAAACTGGCCAAGCTTGCACCTCACGCTGTGCAAGCCGTTCGATTCTGTGTGCCGGTTTACAAAGGCGATTCGGCCAATCGTACGTTGCTAAAAGCGGGCTTCACTTTATACGACCTTTTGGCAGGGCGTAAATCCCCGGTTAAAGGTCACCAGCGCTTTAGCAGAAAAAGTTTCATCAAAAATTTCCCACATATTCGCAGTGAAAACCTCCTCGGTGGCTTCACCTATGGCGACGGCCAAGAAGACGACGCTCGCTTTACATTAGAAGTTGTCGATGGTGCCTGCGAATGGGGGGTGGCTACGGTGAATCACGCCACCGCTAGCCAACTACTTTTTGCCGGCGAGCAAGTCACCGGCGCGGTTATTCAAGATAACCTCAGCGGCAAACAAATTACCGTTAAAGCTGATGTGGTTGTTAACGCCGCTGGCCCGTGGGCAGAACTATTGATGGGCGACAAGCCTCGCAGCCACAGCCGCTTGGTCAAGGGCTCTCACTTGGTCATGCCGGCCCTACCTGTAGGTGAAGGGATGTTGATAACCTCACCAGTAGACGGTCGCGTTATTTTCCTAATCCCTTGGCTAGGCCATACTATTCTGGGAACAACCGATAGCGACTACAGTGGCCACCCGGACGATCTGGAAGTGACCGACGAAGAGGTCGGCTACCTATTGGGCTTGGCGAACCGCGCCTTAGGAGAAGACTACTGGCAAGCCAGCGATATTTGCGGCAAGTATGCGGGTGTACGAACCCTCGCCCATGAAGAAGGCAAGTCGGCCAGTAAAGTAAGCCGCGAATGGGAGCTGACCGAACCCAAAACTAATTTGTTCACTCCGGTCGGCGGCAAATATACCACCGCGCGTGACGACGCCAGTTCGATAGTTGATCACGTTGCCAATTTGCTTAACAAAGGGCTAAAAGCCTCAACCACCGGAACTCGCCCGTTTCCTTGGGCACCCTTGTGCGGCGGCAAAGAAGGCTACCCCGCTTGGGCACAGCAACGGATTGCTAACGCAATGGCGTTGGGGGTCGACAAAGAAGTCGCGGACTTGATTCCGCAACGCCATGGTTGCTTCACTGAAAGCCTATTAGACGTTGTACGCCAACGCCCTGAGTTGGCCAAACGCATTCATCCAAGGGCGCCATTCTGTTGGGCAGAGTTACTCTATTCCGTACGTAAGGAAATGGCTCAAACCTTGGATGATTTGCTACGCAGACGAGTACCGTTGATGCTACTGGTACCGCAAGACGAAATGCCCCTCGAAGAACTCGAAGCATTTGCAAGGCACGAATTTGGCTGGTCTGAAACCGATTTAGTTGACCGCTTTACCTTGCACTTCCAGTAGCGCTAGATCCGCCAAAACGCTGGGGTGAACAACACTAGTAGGGTGAATATTTCTAAGCGCCCCAGCAGCATCGCGCCAGCAAGCAGCCATTTGGCATAGTCGTTTACGCTTGCGAAGTTGGCAAGCACTTCACCCAAGCCGGGACCAAGGTTGTTCATGCAGGCAGCAACCGCTGAGAAGGCACTCACCTGGTCCAATCCGGTTGCCATCACCACTAGTAGCAAAACAACAAAGATTCCTATGTAGGCCGCAAAGAAGCCCCAAACCGAGTCGATTACTCGCTGGGGGACAACCGTGCCACCAATTTTTACCGCGATCTGTGCACTAGGGTGAACAAGACGTTTTACTTCACGGCCGCCCTGCTTAAATAGCAGCAATATGCGAATAACCTTCATGCCGCCGGCAGTGGAGCCTGCACAGCCACCAATGAAGCTTCCAATGATCAGCATGGTGCTGAGCATAATCGGCCAACTACCGTAATCAGCCGTGGTGAAGCCCGTCGTAGTTGTGAATGAAATAACGTGAAACATCGCGTTTAGGAACGAATCGACGGACGTGTAATGCCTAGAAAACCAAAGGCCAGAGGCGGTAACCACTACGCCGCAAAGTAGAATCACCAGATAAAACCGAAACTCTGCATCACGGAAATAATGGCGCAAGCTGACTTTTCGCCAAGCAACAAAATGCAATGCAAAGTTTGCGCCTGCTACCAACATGAATAAGCTGGCAACCAGGTTTATCGCGTTACTGTCGAAATAGCCAAGGCTGGCATCATGGGTTGAAAACCCGCCAATCGCAATGGTGGAGAAAGCGTGGCAAATTGCATCAAATGCGTTCATTCCCGCCAAGTAATAGGCCAACGCACACGCCGCGGTGAGGGCTAAATAGATGTACCAAAGCGCCTTGGCGGTTTCAGTAATCCTTGGCGTCATCTTACTGTCTTTGATTGGTCCAGGCGTCTCAGCCTTGTAAAGCTGCATCCCACCGATTCCAAGCATTGGCAAGATCGCGACCGCAAGAACAATTATCCCCAAACCGCCAAACCACTGAAGCTCTTGGCGGTAAAACAAGACCGCCCTCGGCAAACTGTCCAAATTGGTTATGACGGTCGCACCGGTTGTAGTTAGACCTGACATCGACTCGAAAAAGGCGCTGGCAACCGACAAATTGGGCTGATCCGCAAACAGGAACGGCAACGCACCTGCAGCAGACAGTACCGTCCAGAACAGTACAACAATCATAAAACCATCGCGTAGCCCCAAGTCTGAGCGGTTGTGTCGCTGAGGGAACCAAATCGCCGCGCCAACCGTGAGGGTGACAAACATGGTGTAAAGAAAAGGGAGAATTGAACTGTCAGCGTATATCAGCGCGACCAGCATCGGCGGCAGCATCGCGACGCTAAACAGCATCAGTAGAAATCCAACAAGTCGTTGTACGACAGGTAAGTTCATCGTCGGCTTCTATATAAAGGTGGGAGCAACTTCGAAAAGCCTTTCCACATCGGCGGTACGTGACTTATCGACCATGAACATGATCACGTGATCTTCGGCTCTGATTATCGTGTCGTGGTGGGCCATTAGCACTTCGTCGCCGCGAACAATTGCCGCGATGGTAGCGCCTTTGGGAAGAGGCACATCTTCAACCGCTCTATCGACAACCGGTGAGGTTTCAAAGGTGCCATGAGCAACCGCCTCAATCGCTTCCGCGGCACCGCGTCGAAGGGTGTGTACCTGAGCCACGTCGCCGCGTCGCACATGAGAAAGCAGCGCTGAAGTAGTCGACTGCTGGGGCGATATGGCGATATCAATCACCGATTCGGTTTGCACCAAGTCGACATAGGCAGGGCGATTAATTAGTGCCATTACCTTCTTCGCACCCAAACGTTTGGCCAACATTGCGGAAAGAATATTGGCTTCGTCGTCATTCGTGATCGCACAAAAAATGTCAACTTTAGCAATGTTTTCTTCAATCAATAGGTTTTCGTCTGCAGCGTCGCCTTTGAGTACCAAGGCGCGATCCAATTCTGCAACGAGGTGCTTAACCTGGTTGCTGTCGCGTTCAATCAACTTAACGTGGTGATGAGTTTCTAGTGCCTTGGCGACACGCAAACCAATGTTTCCGCCACCGGCGATCATCACATTGCGGACCGGTGTATCCATTGGCCTAACTTCTGCCATTACTTTGCGGATATCGGCTCGCGCTGCAATAAAGAAAATCTCATCGTCTGCTTCAATCACGGTGCTGCCCTTCGGCAGTATCGCTTGACCTCGGCGGTAAAGCGCCGCAATTCTCGCGTCACTCTTCGGCATATGTTGGCGAATATCTTTTAGCTCATGACCTACCAGCAGGCCGCCGTATTCAGCACGCACCGCGACTAAGCGAACTTTCCCATCGGCAAAATCTAGCACCTGCAACGCGCCCGGATAGCGAATCAATAGGCGAATATGGTCAGTCACCAATTGTTCTGGAGAAATCACCATATCAACTGGAATGGCTTGCGGCCGGAACAGTTTCTTCTTAATCGCCTTGTCACTTAAGTACTCTGCGGCTCTAACCCGAGCGATCTTGGTTGGCGTGTGATACAGCGTGTCGGCAATTTGGCAGGCCATCATGTTGGTTTCATCACTGCCGGTAACGGCAATCAACATATCGGCATCTTGGCAGCCTGCTCTTTCAAGCGATGACGGGTGAGAGCCAAACCCCTTAACTGTACGAATATCTAAGCGCTCTTGAAGCTGGTGAAGCAGCTTAGGGTCACTATCGATAACCGTTATATCATTCTGTTCATTGGCAAGGTTTTCCGCCAAGGTTTTACCGACTCGCCCAGCACCAATAATGATAATTTTCATAGCGTTACTTTTGCTTTTTTAGGCGTGCAAAGTAAAAGCCATCACTATCGTGCTGGCCGGGTAGCAACTGGCGTCCGACAACTTGTGCCAGCCCCCAGTCAGCTTCAATAGGAATTTCACTGGCGTCTTCGCTGCGCTTCAAGAACGCTTTAATCTGTGCCGTGTTTTCTTTTGGCAGTATGGAACAGGTAGCGTAAAGCATTGTTCCACCTGGTTTTAGCATTTGCCACATTTGATCAAGAATTTGGCTCTGCAAAGGAGCGAGCACGTCTATGTCACTTGGCTGTCGATGGAATTTAATATCAGGATGACGACGAATTACGCCGGTGGCCGAGCAAGGCGCGTCGAGTAAAATGCGATCAAATTGCTCACCATCCCACCAGCCGCTAGTGGTCGCGTCGGCACATACCACTTGGGCCGATAGGCCAAGGCGCTCGAGATTTTCTTCCACGCGTTCTAGCCGTCTAAGATCGGCATCAAGGGCGATTAGCTCTGCAATCTCTGGCTGCAAATCCAACAAATGGCAGGTTTTCCCGCCGGG
>JBLHFB010000090.1:0-6831 GCA_047614865.1 Gammaproteobacteria bacterium
CCAAAAAATGAGTTACAAAACCGAATACCAACCACTACAAGTCTTAATAGGAAGCTCCTGGTGCAACCACCCCAACAACGAATGAAGACCATCCTAACAATCGCAATTTGCGCCGCCGCTATTGCTAGCGGGTACTCTTCGGATAGTTATGCAGCAGCTCCCAAACCAGCAAAAATTGAGCTGGGGGTTGGCATAGTGGCGTTGAGAGTTCCTGATTATCCTGGCGCAGATCAATCCACAAACTACGTTTTACCGGTACCGTTTATGGTTTATCGCGGCGAACGAATCCGCGCCTCACGTCGCGGAATATCGGGCCGTCTATATAGCACTGAAACCGCCGAAATCGATTTTGGTTTGGCCGGCTCGCTACCGGTCAATAGCGAAGACAACGACGCTCGCCGCAATATGAATGACCTCGACATCACCGGCGAATTCGGTCCGCGTCTAAAGCTCAGGCTATTCGAACGCGGTAACGATGACCTCTGGCTGCATCTGCCGCTTCGAGCGATGAGCAGTACTGACTTCCGCTCGATTCGCTATCAAGGCTGGAATTTCGCCCCGGGCCTGCGCTATATCAAACGACTGCCAAAACAGACCTTCATTAAGGTGAAGCTTGAAACAGGCTATGCCAGCTCTGGATTCCATGACTATTTTTATGGCGTAAAAAGTAATGAGGTGATCGCAGGTGAGCGCGAGGCCTATCAAGGGAAAAGCGGTTATACCGGCAGCCGCTTTGGGGTTGGCTTCGCACGCTGGTGGGACAATTGGAGGGCGTTTGCGGGTTTGAGCATTACCAATGTCGACGGCTCCGCTTACCAAGACAGTCCACTGGTACAGCAAGCAAACGGATTAACTTTTAGCGCTGGCTTTACATGGACATTCTTCAGGTCCGAAGCGACCGCCTACGATGTGCTGGACTCCGAGATATAGAATCAAACAGCTGCAATATCGGCGAGGCTTGCTTCTACTGCTTAGCTCGTGCACAATCGCGCGCCTACGCGCCCTTGTTGGCGTATAAATAAACTCAAAAAATACGGTTCTAAACCCAACGCATGGCAAAACAAGACGTAATTGAATTTGAAGGTCGAGTAATTGAAAGCTTGCCTAATACCACCTTCAAAGTGGAGCTAGAAAACGGCCACGTCGTAATGGCACATATATCTGGTCGCATGCGTAAGCACTACATTCGTATTTTGACAGGCGACGCAGTTCGCGTTGAACTAACTCCGTACGATCTAACGAAGGGCCGAATTGTTTACCGCAGTAAATAATCTCAGCTTTAGTTCAGACATAAAAAAACCAAGCGCTGCTTGGTTTTTTTATGTCTGGGTTTTGGGTGTGGAGCTTACCTTCTAAACCCGTCAACCTGGCTGCAGCTGCCAGGCAACCACGCCTGTCATGCCTTTTACTTCACCTACGGTCGCTTCGCGCAGCTGAGAATAGTAAATGTCTTGATCAGCCAAGAGGGAGCGAGTCGCATCATCTAACAGCACTTCTCCATCGTTGGCTTTATCACATAAGCGCGATGCTCGATTGACCACGCTGCCAACAGCCACATACTCCAAACGTTGCCGCCCCACTACGCCGACACTGGCTAGTCCAGAAGCTACACCCACGCCGATTCCTAAGTCTGCATTGTTGGCAGCATTTACTGCGAGAAGCATCGCTGTAACGTTGTGCCGTATTGCTTGCGATAGCTCAATCGCCTTCTCAGCTCGCGCTTCTATTTCCAAGGGAGCGCCTAGCAACATCAAAATGCCATCACCGGCGTAGTCTTTTATCGTGGCGCCAGCGGCGGCCGCCTGTTCGCCTACAACATCGTAATACTCATTCAACGTCGAGAGTATTAGTGCCGAGTGATTCTCCTCGGCAAATGCCGTGAACCTACGTAAGTCACAGGCCACCACAGTGATCTCTGCTTCTCTAGTTTCAATGGTGTTCTCCAAGCCTTGACGACCCACTAGACCTGCCACTTGCGGGGGTAGAAAGCGCTTCATGAATGCACCTCGTTGGGCATGCAGCACATGAAACTGGATGTTGGCTATCAGCAGAACAATCAGTCCACCGGCAAAGGTGTATGCACCTACCGCCATTGGCAGAACCAATCCGATAGCCAACAGCGGGGCAGCAAGGCAAAAGCCAACCAGACGCCGAACCTCGACGATGTCGGGCTTGCGTCGCAAAGTGATAAGGGCGCCGACACCAGCAAAACAAACCGAAAACTCCAACGGCGACGCAAACATCCAGAATTCCGGTTGAAATAGAGCATCCCAGCTATCTAATCCACCTAAAAAATACTCTGCTCTCTCGCGGTAATGGGTAACAGAGATTACGCCGTATAGCAGTGCAAATAACTGAGCTAAGCGCAGCGATCGATCGCCAAATTTGGTATTGGTGATCTTGTCGCTAACTGGGATCGTTTGGCGGACACGAAGAATCCACTCACTGGCGGCGATTATCCCGAGAGTGGTTATGCTGGGCACGATTCCCGTCCACCATTCAACGTCGGCGGGTGGGACGCCGCGCAAAAGATTTACATTGCCCAATACCGATAAGCCCGCGCAAATCATGAACAATGAAGACCATCGACTTGTAGTAGATTTGAAATCCGCAGCACCAAATGCGAACCCCATTCCGATAGCCATTAGGCCGGCAACATTCGGCCCGACATTGGCAACGAGTGCGGACCCAATTAGGTCAGCGCCGTTCAAAGCGAATCCTCAATCTCTTGGAGGTCGGCCTCAGACTCTGGAACTAAGCCCCCTGCCAGCTTAATTCCTTCATCCATAATAGCTTGGTCATTTCCTGCAATGAGCGGATGCCAATCAAACAATGGCTTGTCTTCGGCAATTAAGCGATAGGCGCATGTGGAGGGTAACCAATGGCGCTGGGTGTCATTTGCCAGCATCTGAGGTGTTATTTTGAGACAGCCTGCGACCTTCTCAAGTCGATTTGGGTAGTCACTGCAGCGGGCACTTTCGCAATCTAATAGCTGGCAGGCAACATTGGTAAACAGCAGCTCTTCGGTATCTTCGTCTTGAAACTTATGTACACAGCAGCGCCCACATCCATCGCACAGCGACTCCCACTGCTGGTCGCTCATCTGGGCTAATGGTGTGATCTTCCAAAATTCTTTTTCCACTTAGCGGCCCTTGGCAATCGAGGCGACTGCGAGCATTAGAAAGGTTATTGAATAGGGTTTCATTTTCAGCGAGCCAGAAGTTAATGACGACGCTACTATAAATGAACGCAGCTGACCTTGCCGCCGAAAAGACAGCGGCGCTGCCGCGATTGCTCTGCACCGTAATTGATCACAGAATGGGTCCACTCGTTTACACTGTCAAAAACAACAGCAAATACCTAGGAGACTTCCCGTGGCAGCCAATCTGCAAGCCGTAACGAAAGATCAACAACCGTCAGCAATCATCAGCCAAAAGCAACAGAATGCCGAGATAGATCGCATATTTTCGGCACAGCAACTGCATGCCATCGCGCTACGCACAAGCACGTACGCCGACCGCGCTGCAAAACTTGAAAGGTTGTTAGCCGCTGTCGAATCGCATAAGTCCGATCTTTTTAAAGCGGGAATGGCCGATTTCAATAAGCCAGAAACCGAAATGATCGTCACCGAGATAATGCCGGTGGTAAGCGAGATACGGTTGTATTTACGCAAGCTCAAGGGTTGGATGAAGCCTCAGAAACAGCCGAGCACCCTAGCTATGAACGGCACTGACGCTTGGATTCGTCCCCAGCCGCGCGGCGTGTGCTTGATTGTTTCTCCATGGAATTATCCGTTTAATCTGACACTTGGGCCACTCGTTGCCGCGATCGGGTCGGGTAACACCGCCATCCTAAAGCCGTCTGAGATGACCCCTAACATCTCTGCAGTAATGACCAAATTGGTTCGCGCCACGTTTACAGAAAATGAAGTGGCGATCTTTGAGGGCGAAGTAGAAACCTCTCAGAAACTATTGTCCTTGCCGTTTGACCATATCTTCTTCACTGGTTCTCCAGCGGTTGGCAAAATTGTGATGGCTCAGGCAGCCAAGCATTTAACCTCGGTGACCTTAGAGCTGGGCGGCAAGTCTCCAACAATTGTCGATGCAAGCGCGAACTTGAAGAAAGCAGCCGCGCGAATCGTATGGGCAAAAACCACAAACTGCGGCCAGACCTGTATTGCCCCAGATTACTTATACGTTCACGAAAGCGTCCGTGAAGCGTTCGTTACCGAGCTTAACAATCAGATTGCGGCAGTTTTTGGTAGCAACGACCAAGCTCAGATGGCAAGTCCAGACTACGCGCGGATTGTAAATGACCGTCACTTTGCACGTATCAATTCACTGCTAGAAGACGCAAAAGAAAAAGGAGCGACGGTATTGTCCGGCGGACACGTAGACATCGCTTCACGTTTTATTCAGCCTACATTACTTGGCAACGTAAACGCCGATATGAGCGTGATGCAGGACGAAATATTCGGCCCCTTGCTACCCATTATGAGCTTTACGTCGATCGACCACGTGATCAAAGAAATCAACGCTGGCGAAAAACCTTTGGCGCTATATATCTATGCCGACGACAATAAAATCATTGAAAAAATTACGTCTCAAACTAGCTCTGGTGCGGCGGTAGTTAATCACTCAGTGCTTCAATTTGCCCACAAAAACATTCCGTTTGGCGGCGTCAACAATTCAGGCATTGGCTCAAGCCATGGCATTTACGGCTTCAAGGCATTCTCCCATGAGCGCGCGATAATGCGTGATCGATACAGTGTAGGCCACTGGATGTTCCCCCCGTATACGCCACTAGTGAAATGGTTCATTAACTTTGTAGTTAATCGATTAGCTTAGCTTCGGTACAGAGATGATAAAAAAACCGCCGGTCGGCGGTTTTTTTATTTCACAATGCTAACTAAAATTACACGCTATAAGGGTTTCTCAGAATAACCGTGTGCGCTCGGTCTGGGCCGGTTGAAACAATATCAACAGGTACCCCAGTGAGCTCTTCAACTCTTTTGATGTAAGCTTTTGCAGTAGCCGGAAGCAGATCTACTGATTGAGCACCAACGGTTTCGTCAGTCCAGCCGGCAATCTCTTCATAGATCGGCACGCAGCGTTCTAGCTCATTTGCACCAAGCGGAGCCATCTCGAGTATCTTGCCGTCTAACTCGTAGCCAGTACAAATCTTCAAGCTTTCTAATCCGTCTAAAACATCGAGTTTGGTTAGGCAGAAGCCCGTAACACCGTTGTTAATAACTGAACGGCGTAAGGCGGTAACATCTAACCAACCACAGCGACGAGCACGGCCAGTGGTTGCGCCAAACTCATGGCCTTTCTCAGCCAAATGCTTGCCAACCTCACACTCGAGCTCTGTCGGGAACGGACCGCCGCCAACACGCGTGGTGTACGCCTTAACAATGCCCAAAGTATAGTCAAATGCCGATGGCCCGATACCGGTGCCCGTCGCAGCGCCGCCAGCAGTCGTATTAGATGAGGTTACGTACGGATAGGTACCGTGATCAATATCCAGCATCGCGCCTTGTGCACCCTCGTACATAACCGGGTCGCCAGCTTGGTTGGCATTGTGCAGCTCCACCGTAACGTCCGAAAGTAACGGTAGAAGCCATTTGGCATCTTCCATTGCACGCTTCAGCACTTTGTCGAAACTTACTGGCGCGGCGTGATAGTAATTCTCCAGCATGAAGTTGTGATACTTCATGATGCCTTCAAGCTTTTCGGCAAAGGTCTTGGGATCTTTCAAATCGGCGACACGCAAACCACGACGAGCAATTTTGTCTTCGTAGCAAGGGCCAATTCCGCGACCCGTTGTTCCAATCGCATTCTTACCGCGAGCGGTTTCACGAGCAACATCAAGTGCTACGTGATACTCAAGCAACAACGGACATGCGCCGCTCACGCCAAGACGCTCGGCAACAGGGACATTGCTCTCTAGCAATTCGTCCATCTCTTTGCGTAAGGCTTCAGGAGAAAGAACCACACCGTTGCCAATTAAGCAGCGAACATTTGGGTGAAGAATGCCTGACGGGATAAGGTGAAGAACGGTTGTATGTCCGTCAATTACCAAGGTGTGGCCGGCGTTGTGACCGCCTTGAAAGCGTGCAACTAATTTGCAGCGCTCGGTGAGCAGGTCAACGACCTTGCCCTTACCTTCATCACCCCATTGGGTCCCAATTACGATTACATTGTTTGCCATTTCTTTCCTGACTAGATATCGGTTTTATCGATTGCGTGCCTTACGCAACAACCCATTGATTATTTTGTTTGCAAATTGACTGCGGATACTTCGAACTTTCAGAATCATCAAAAACGGTGGTGACACGTTTACCGCTGTCCCGCAATTGTTTAACTAGCGCCGCCAATTCTGGGCAACTTTCGGCTGGAGCAGCAATTGAGGTTTTAGCACTTGCCTTACGGTCACCCACGCGAGCTATTAGACGCAAGTCAAGGCTAAAGCCGCTAGCAGGTCGTGACCGACCAAAGGCTTCACCTACCGAGTCATAACGACCACCACGAGCCAGTTCAACACCCTGACCTTCCACAAACGCAGCAAATACAATCCCTGTGTGATACGCATAGCCATGCAGCTCAGCTAAGTCGTAATTGAGGGTTACGCTTGGATAGGCAGCTTCAATTCGCTGAGCAAGGTTTCTAAGTGCGTCGATCGCATCTACTACAGCGGGCCCCGCTGCAGAAAGCTCTTTCTCTGCCTCGCTCAAAATGCTGGCGTCTCCGTGCAGTGAACTAAGCGCTGCTAGCATTGCTGAGGATTGCTGATCAAAATTTGACTCTGCTAAGAATTGGCTGATCTCCGGTT